>CAYGQU010000321.1:0-4202 GCA_964352045.1 uncultured Planctomycetaceae bacterium | reverse complement strand
TATCAAATCTTTCCCGAGCGTTTTTGCAATGGCGATGTTTCTAACGATCCGACACGTGAGTCGCTAGAGTTTCCTGATACGATAAACTCGAATTGGTCTATTACCCCTTGGACAAGCGATTGGTACGCACGCTCAGATTGGGAGCGGGAGCAAGGCCCGAATTTTTTTGATAACGGCGTCTTCGACCGTCGCTATGGTGGCGATTTGCAAGGGGTTCTTGATAAACTCTCTTATCTTGCAGACTTGGGAGTGAATGCACTCTACATCAATCCAGTCTTTTACGCTCGCTCGTTGCATAAATACGACGGTAATACGTATCACCATATTGATCCGTTCTTTGGTCCCGATCCTCAGGCGGATTTGGCTTTGATGTCTACCGAAACAAGCGACCCTAAGACTTGGAAATGGACAGCTGCTGATAAGTTATTTTTGGAAGTAGTAAAAAAGGCGCATGAAAAAGGAATTCGTATCATTCTTGACGGTGTTTTTAATCATACGGGCCGAGGTTTTTTTGCCTTTGAGAATCTCTGCAAAGAACAACAGAATTCGCCCTATCGGGATTGGTATTTGGTTCAAGCGTTTGACGATCCGGCAACCGACGAAAATGAGTTTGCTTACAAAGGTTGGTGGGGCGTGGAAACACTCCCCGAGTTTGCTAATACGGCGGATGGCAAGGATCTGCATCCAGGGCCTAAGAAATATATTTTCGATGCGACTTCTCGGTGGATGGATCCTAATAACGACGGGGACCCCTCAGATGGTATTGATGGCTGGCGACTTGACGTCGCACCCGAAGTACCGGTTGGGTTTTGGCACGATTGGAATGCCCACGTTAGGTCGCTCAATCCGGAGTCTTATACCGTAGCAGAGCATTGGGAAGATGCTGCTAAGTTTCTGGCCGAAGGTGGATTCTCGGCCACGATGAACTATCATGGTTTTGCTTGGCCTGTGAAAGGTTATCTGATTGATGGCACACTTTCTGCCACCGATACGGCGCGGTTACTGATGGAACGTATGGCCGATTATCCCGAGGATCGTCGTTATGCGATGCAAAATTTGATCGACTCACATGACACCGATCGTGTGGCCTCGATGATCGTAAACGCACCTAAAGGTCGGCCTTATTTGAATCCCGACCGATTTGATTACGATGTTTCTGAACGCGTCTCGCCACGCCAGTGGGTTGAATACGATATTCGCAAGCCGACTAATAAAGAACGACGTATTCAGCGTTTGGTGATGGTCATGCAGGCGACCTTTGTCGGAGCCCCGATGGTTTATTATGGTACGGAAGCCGGCATGTGGGGAGCCGACGATCCATGCGATCGGATGCCAATGGTATGGCGAGAAAAACGATACGATCCCCAAGCTAGTAGCCCTTTGGGAGAAGAAGTTAGCTCGAACAAAGTGTATTTTGATCGAATTCTACATAGTTTCTATCGTTCGGCGATTGCGCTTCGTAATCATTTTCCCGCTTTGCGAAAAGGTGATTTCGAAATCGTATTGACGGACGATCTCAACAAAGGACTTGTATTTAGCCGTACTTATGAAGGACAGACAATTTACGTTGCCTTCAACCGAGGAGACCAGCCTTGGGAGGCCAGTTTCTCATTCGAGTCAGCAGGACTGGGTACTTTGCAAGAAGTTTTCTCAGCTTCGGGAGAACACGATAAGATTCAAGTTCATACGCAGAAAGAACAAGCGGTGGTTATTTTGCCGCCCCTCGAAGCAACTGTCTTGTTGCATCATAAAACGAATTAGTTATCTCTTGCGGTGCTCGATATCTGAAGAAAGAGTCTGGAATAATGAATTGTGCGAAAGACCGAATTGATTCCCGAATCATTTTTGTCATCGCGCTATGGTTCCTCCCTACTACGCTTGTAGCGGAAGACATTACGTTATCGCTTTGGCATCAGATGCGGCCAGGCGATCGGGCGATATTGAGCGAACGCCTTCAAGAGTATGAAGCTAATAACCCCGGTATTGAAGTTCGTGCTCTTTACAAAGAAACCGAAGAGTTACGAAGCGGTCTTGAATCGGCGGTACTGGTTGGGCGAGGTCCCGATATCATCTATGGTCCTTCTGATACGATAGGCGTTTACGATCAAATCGGTGGGCTCCAAGACTTAACCCCCTGGTTCGACACCGAGATTCGCTCCGAATTTGATCCCGAAGCTTTGGTGGAAGTTAAACCAAATTCAATTAAACAGGGTACCGAGCCCGAGACACGCTCACGACTTTTGCTGGTAGGTGATCGGTTTGGCAATCATCTTGCGCTGATCTTCAACAAGCGATTGGTTCCGGAGCCTCCAAAGACCAACGTTGAGCTCTTAGAAATCGCTCAGAAAGCAACGCTTCGCCCTACGCCATCGAGCCGGCCGACCCAGTATGGATTGGTTTGGAACTATACGGAGCCCTTCTTCGCGATCCCTTTCTTCACGGGCTATGGGGCTTGGGTTTTTGATGCTGATAAGGCCAAGCAAGGGGAGTTTATCCCCACGCTAGACACGCCTGAAGCACAGGCAGGCTTTGCTTTTGTTGCCGACCTGCGTAACAAATATAAGGTGCTTCCCGAATCGGCCGATTATGAAAATGCCGAAGCGCTCTTCCTTGCTGGCAAGGCGGCGATGATTATCAATGGCGACTGGAGTTGGGCTCGTTATCTAGATGCAAAAGGT
Source organism: uncultured Planctomycetaceae bacterium (assembly GCA_964352045.1). GTDB lineage: Bacteria > Planctomycetota > Planctomycetia > Pirellulales > Lacipirellulaceae > CAYGQU01. The sequence continues at coordinate 1,524 of CAYGQU010000321.1, read as the reverse complement.
ATCGAGGCGGTTGTTTCGCCGCTGCCAATGGTTGTGGAAACAGGACTTCCAATGGCACCGATGGTCGCGCCCAAAGGCTACTCAATGAGTGTCGTTGCGAAAGGAGAACGTGCTGAAGCAGCGGGTAAATTGATTCGTTATTTAACCAGTGAGGCAACCCAAGAACGATTTTTGGCAAATAAAATTTTGCCTTCGCGACTCAAGCTCAGGGAATCACCATTACTGTTAAATGATCCAACAATGGTTGCATCGCTTCAGCAAGTAAAGCAAGGTAAGCCGATGCCCACGTCGCTTGAAATGCGTGCCGTTTGGGATGCCATGCGCCCACCCTACCAAGAGTTAATGTCAGGATCAATTACGCCTGCCGAGGCAACTACCAAGATGCAGCAGGGTGCGATTTCAAAGATTGCAACCCTAACAGAGAACATTCAGCCTGACGGTTCAATTTGGTTGGTGCGAATCGCTGGTTTGCTGGCTCTAGCGGCGGTTGGCTATGGGCTAGCTCGATGGATTAGATTGTTGCGAGCTGATTTTTTAGAGAATCAACTTGCCTATTTGCTGTCGTTCCCTGCGATGCTGTTGATATTTTTGACCGTTGTTTTTCCGTTGGCATACAACGTCATGCTATCGTTTTCCAACATGTCACTACAAAATTTTAGCAATTGGCAAATCGTTGGATTGCATAATTATGTCGATGTGTTTGTCGGAAAATCATCGGCAGAATTTTGGGGGGTGTTTTTCAAGACCATTTATTGGACCGTTGTGAATGTTTCACTCCATGTCGCAATCGGTGTTTTTTTGGCGGTGATTCTTAATGGGCCCGTTTGGGGGAAAAGTATCTATCGCATCCTGCTCGTAATTCCGTGGGCGGTTCCCGCTTACATAACAGCCCTTACATGGCGAGGGATGTTCGACACGGAGTTTGGTGCCGTCAATCAGCTGGTGATGTCGATCAATGATTGGTTACCAAGCATGTTGCAATTGCCAATCGTCAATTGGCTCAACGAAGCGGGACCCGCTTTTACGGCCTGCATCGTAGCGAACGTTTGGCTTGGATTTCCGTTTATGATGGTTATCACCCTCGGAGGGCTGCAGGGCATACCGCAAGACTTATATGAAGCGGCTCGCATTGATCGTGCAACACGTTGGCAACAGTTTTGGCATATTACGGTGCCTATGCTAAAACCGGTTTTGTTACCAGCCATCGTACTTGGATCAGTCTGGACTTTCAATAATCTGAATGTTGTGTGGTTAGTTTCTAATGGAGGCGAGCCGGCTGATCAAACTCATATTTTGGTTTCTTACGTCTATCAAGCCGTCTTTAATCTTTATCAGTATGGTTATGGAGCCGCCTTGTCGATGGTGATTTTTGCCATGTTGCTGGCTTTCTCGGCAGTCTTTTTACGTCAGACAAAAGCAGACGAGGGAGTATAAGAAAATGCAATCGGGAGTCAAAGAACCGCTGTTGCTTACAGCCGCTCGGCACGTTGTGCTACTGCTTTTTGCCGCTATCAGCATTTGGCC
>CAYGQU010000320.1:0-4227 GCA_964352045.1 uncultured Planctomycetaceae bacterium | reverse complement strand
CTTACGAAGCATTTCGTATTGGCTTAGCAAAAAAAATTCTGTCTTGGGAAGAGCAGGGCAATCTAGAACGGCAAAACCTGCTCGCCAATTTCCTTGATACAACCCCTGCGGAAATTGATCAGGATGAAGTGAATTATCTTCATGCTATGGAAACGATAATTGGTGTGTCAAACGAACCTTTTTATGAGCGAATCAACGCCATCGAATCAGCTCGACAAATCGCTACCCAAAAACCTAACCTCTATGCAGATCGGTTTTTCTTAACGGATCTGATCGATGCCCAGCGCATAGCTGCACGTGACCGAACCTTATGCGAAGCTTGGTGCCTCGTTTTGGCAGGCGCTGCCAACCTCAATCTCCCCGACTATCGGATCGCGCCGGTGAATGGGCGAGAGTACGAACTCGAATTCGACGCTTCACGCGTCACGGTGCTAGTCGGCAATCCGGGGATTAGAGATCCGTCTTGCCCGAAACTTTGATTTTAGTAATGAGCGGCATCTATGAAATCGCCATTTGCCGGTCGTTAAGCTTTACCCCGAATAAACCATTCCATCGCGTCCCAGCCTTTTTCAAACACCAAGTTCGAAGCGGCAGCTGAGACATCATGGTATTCCTTAGCTCCGTCGGCGGTGATGCCGGTGCCAGCCATAGCGATAGGCACATAGCCGTGGGAATGCTTTTTGGTTGACAAAAATGTGGGGTGATCAGGACTAACCATGATACGCCATTCGCTAAACGTATTTAGTTTTTCGATCAGAGGACCAACGATTTCGCGGTCTATTGCTTCGATGGCTTTGACTTTTTCATCTCCACGTCCTTCGTGCGATGCCTCGTCGGGGGCTTCAACATGGACGCACACAATATCGTACTTGTCGATCGCGTTGATTGCGTACTGCCCTTTGGCAGTGTAGTCAGTATCGAGATAGCCGGTCGCCCCCGGAACTTCGATCCGGTCCCAACCTACCAATGCTGCGATGCCACGCAGCAAATCGACTGCTGTGATCATCGCGCCGCGGGGGCCAAATTTTTCGGTAAACGGCATCAGGCTCGGTGCTCCCCCTTGTCCCCAAAGCCAAGTGCTGGTGACAAGCGACTTACCCGTGGCTTGGCGGGCTTGATTGACCGGATGCCCCTCGAACAGATCGGCGGTTGCTTCCATCAGTTCGACAAGAATATCTCCGCCTGGCCCCTTGGGATGGGCATCTTCTATGACGAGATCGGTCCAGTCGTGCGGCGCTTGCGTCTTAGTTTCGTTTGTAAATGGGGCGGAGAATTTATCGCCTCGCCAGATTAAAAGATTTCGATAGCTGACACCCGGCACAAACTCTAAAGCACCGTTGAATTTTGGGTTGCAGGCAATTTTGCTTTGCACATCGGCAAGCAGGGTGGTCGATTCTTCGGTACTGATATGTCCGGCGGTGAAGTCCTTCATCACGGGGCCATCGTCGGTGTAATCGACGGTGACCATATTACAGCGAACGGCCCAATCGTTTGGTGCAAGCTCGATGCCCTGTGCAGCCGCTTCCATCGGAGCACGCCCAGTAAAGTGCTCAAACGGGTCGTAGCCTAAGAGCGACAGATTGCCGATCTCCGAACCGGCCGGCAGTTCGTTGGGCGTATGGCAGGCCCGCGCAACGACCCCTTCGGTAACGAGGGCATCCATGTGTGGCGTGTTAGCAGCTTCAAGTGGGGTCTTCCCGCCAAGGCTAGCCTGTGCTTCGTCAGCTGCCCCATCGGGGATAATGATGATATGTTTCATGTTTGAAATCGGTAATAAAGTTGAATCACGGCGACACGGCGAGCACGGCGAAAAAATTGTGGGCTAAATCGCTATTCGCTTGATGCCGTCTTTGAGTAATTTGGTGTTGAAATTTAGTAATAAACCTAAACGGCAATTTGACAATTTTAAGTAAGTGTGTCGTTCTGCTTCATGAATGGGAAGAATGCTTTCAACTGCTTTCAGCTTAACAATGATAGTTCTCTCAACCCAAATATCTAATCTTAGCCCAGATTCAATTTGAATTTCATTATAAACAACTGGCATCACTACTTGAGTTTCGTAAAGAATGCCTGCTTTACTAAAGTTCATGACACAGACACTTTTCGTAAACCGATTCGATCAGTCCAGGTCCCAGTTGACGATGTACAAGGAAAGCTGCGTCAAGAACCTTGGTTGCTAATTCATCGGTCGAATGCGGAAGTGGGGCAGCCAACTCTATTCTCCTTCGTTTTTTATCGCCGTGTCGCAGTGGTTCAATTTCCTTTCAATCCAATACTTGCATACGAACCGGCTTTGACTGCGCCGCTTTGAGCTTGGCAATCATGTCGCATGCTTTGGCGACGGCGCCGTCGGTCGTTTCGTGCGTCATGATCACTAGCAGCACCGGCTCGCCTGGCTTAGCGGGTTCTTCTTGTAAGAACGAGGCAATGGAAACCCCTTGATCGGCTAGCGAGCTGGCGATCTGTGCCAAGACGCCTGGCTCATCGACTGTGTTGACTCGCAAATAATACCGACCTTTTCCTTTTGTGGGATCGGCCACAGCGGTCCGCTCCGATTCATCCGACCAGAAACCAAGTGTTTGAAAAGTAAGCCGTGTCCGACCGACCGCCGTATCGACAAGGTCAGCCACCACGGCCGAGGCGGTTGGCATCTGTCCGGCTCCTGGGCCATAATAAAATAGTTCGCCTACGGCATCGGCCGTTACGCTCACCGCATTGAAGGGGCCGCCGACATCGGCAAGTTGGCTCCCTTTGCGAACCAGCGTCGGGCCAACGCGCAACTGCAATCCTTCGTCGGTCATTTGGGCACAACCTAGCAACTTAATTGTGTAGCCCATTTGCTGGGCGAATCGGACGTCGGCCAAGTCGAGCGTATCGATGCCAACGCGTGGTATCGCTTCCCAGTCGGCCCGAGCACCGAAAGCTAAGTGCGATAAGATTGCTAGCTTCTGCGCCGTGTCGGTTCCATCGATATCGAATGTCGGGTCGGCTTCGGCGTAGCCAAGTCGTTGGGCTTCAGCAATCACGTCAGAGTAAGGAACCCCTTCGGCATGCATCTTTGAAAGGATGAAATTGCAGGTTCCGTTGAGGATGCCCGTGAGTGACTCGACTTGATTGCCCGACAGGCATTGGCTCAGGTTCGTAATGATCGGCACGCCACCGGCGACCGAAGCCTCGAAGGCGATCGTTCGGCCATGCTTGCGGGCAGCATCAAACAGCTCGGGGCCATGGGCTGCAAGGAGTGCTTTATTAGCGGTGACGACATCTTTGCCTGATTCCAGGATACGAAGCATCACTTCGCGAGCTAGTTCGACACCTCCCATAAGTTCGGCCACGACTTCGATTTCGGGATCGTCAATAACATCGTTAATTTGGTCAGTGAGCACCCCGGCAGGGAGATCGCATCCGCGCGGCTTGGATAAATCACGGACTGACGCCCGCTCGAGCCAAAGCACACGCCCCGCGTGTCGTGCAGTACGGTCCCCATGATCGAGCAAGATTTGGGCTACGCCCGAACCAACGGTGCCTAGGCCAATGAGGCCGATTTTGGTCTTTTCCATGGTAACAGTGCCTTTTCAACGCGATTGAGAGCGTCTTGTAAGAGCCAAATTAGGTCGCACGGTGGGAGGGGCGCGAACCACGAGGATAGCCCGTTAATCCTAATTACCTAATTGCCCAAAGGTCAACGGTGGGCGAGGTTTGCGCTTCGGCTGGTGGCGGGTAGACTTTATGGGCTTATGCCTCACTGGATTTCCCTAAGCCTCCTAGGCTTTGAGGCCAAATCTTGACCGATCATCCCAAGTAGCCGGTTTTCACCACCTAAGAAGCGATGCCTCGATATAACCCTGCTGAAATTGAACCGAAATGGCAAGCTTACTGGGACGAACAGAAAACGTTCGCTTCGACTCGGCTACCTGAGGCTTCAAGCAAGAAATTCTACGCCCTGGATATGTTCCCCTATCCCTCGGGAGATGGGCTGCACGTGGGACACCCCGAGGGTTATACCGCCACGGATATCGTTTGCCGAGCGAAGCGGATGCAAGGCGTTTCGGTGATGCATCCCATGGGATTCGATGCCTTTGGCCTGCCAGCAGAAGAGCATGCGATCAAAACGGGCGAACAACCGCGCGTACAGACCGAAAAGAACATTGCAACGTTCCGTCGGCAACTGAAAATGCTCGGCTTCAGTTACGATTGGGATCGAGAGATCGCAACGACCGACATTGA
>CAYGQU010000319.1:0-4230 GCA_964352045.1 uncultured Planctomycetaceae bacterium | reverse complement strand
GGATTCTTCGGAGCGACTCAGCTCGGCATCGGCAACTTCGGCTGCTTTGATCGCGTAGCGAAGTGGCACGTCGTTTTCGGCCAGTTGCTTGGCGATTTCGATGTCAATCTTGGCCGCTTCGACCGCTAGCCGTGCCTCGGCGTCATCAAGCTTTGCCAGCAATTCGCCTTGCTTTACTTGATCTCCCTCACGCGCCTTCACTTCGACAACCAAACCAGCCGACTGTGCCGGCGCATCGGCTTCGTCGATTAATCGCATAACGACCGGCACCGAAAGCGAATCGGCAAATCCAGCGGCGCAAATCCAACTGCTTGTCGCAATCATCATGAGGACAAAAAAAGTTTTAGAGTAGCGTTTGAGATTTACCATCCGAGTTGCCACCTTGTCGAAAGGAAATGCCAAATATCGTGCAGTGCAACGTAGGCCAAGCTGCGTTTGCCGCATTGCACTTCGGCTCGCACCGAGACGCCAGCCAGCGGTGTTGTTGTGCCAGTTTTATTGCCTGAACCATCCATCACCAAAGATATTTCAGGAATGACTTCTAATCGAACCGTCCTCTGGTTTGCATAGGATGATTCATCAACGTCTTCTGCTATGGGAGCGTAGTTAGCAATCTTTCCCCACCGTACGACCGAGGGTTCGCTAGCGAGTTCAAAGCATACCTGCAGTGGTTCATCATTTACTTTTTCTGCTTCTTGAAGAATGCCAAGCCGATCATCGGGCAGATGGAGTTCAATCTTCCAGCCTGTTGTGTTGTCGACAACTGTTAGCAAACGCTGCCCCCGCTTAACAGGGCGATTCACGAGCAAATCATCTGGCTGCCATGTGGTAACCATACCGGTTAAAGGACTAACGACCAACAAGCGTTTACGCTCTGCTTCTACGAGTTGGATTTCGTTCTTGAGTGATTGAACACGCAGGGCCAGGCGTTCTTGTTCGGCTGCAAGGCGTAACATTTCGGTCGGGGCTACGCTACTTCGATCGAGACTCATGCGCGTTGCCGAAATCGAATCGTATTGCTGTTCTGCCGAGAGTAATTCTCCTTGAATCTGTTGCAGTTCGAGCAAAGAGCGTGCGTCGCGTAATTCGAGCAACGGCTCACCTTTTTCCACCTGTTGTCCACCTACAACATAAGTTCGTGCAACCCGGGCGTCCGCAGGGGCGTATAATTCGCTTTGTCTGAGCGGTTCAACCGTTCCTCGAAGCGTGACCGTGTGCTCGATCTCAACAACCGTTGCCAAGTATCCGAGACTGATACCTATTGCCGCCAGTGTTAGCAGCGCGAGCAATCGTTTCGGTACCAACCATCGGGCCAGCAATCTTTGCAACGATGCAAATGGCGTTTTCATAGCCGCATCCAAGGCGGGAGCACAAACTTGCGCCATCATCTGGATTTGGTTAGACGCCAATTGACTCGAACCCGACTGAAAAGACTCAACGATCAATACCGCTTGGATCGGATCTAGTTTCGATTGCTTTGATTGATAGTCTCGTTCTTCTTCATTCGATCCGTTGTCGATTGCATTCGGGGCAAACATTGGCACGGCAACCAGCGTTTTCACATGCGACTTGTCGGCGTAGATGTCCAGTTGACCAAGGCATTCTTCAGGGAAACTATTGGTTGGATTCGCTAAGGCTCCCACTGACCAAGTCATTGGTCTTCGGTCATTGGCAACCATTTTTGCAATTTGGCAAATTGAACGGGTTGAAGCACTCCGCTCATCGACATGATCAACACCACTAACGGCAAGTATGCGTGCACGATGCCCCCTAAGGCCATCGAGGCGAACAACGCTTACTCGATCGGCATGCAACTCTTGACGACAGTTGTTGACGATTCGGTAGCTTGTCGGACCCAGTCGCAAATCACCGGCTACTTGTTGTGCCAAACCAAGCAGCGACTGCTGGAATTGATAATCCCCCTTGAGCGACATAGTCTGTTGCTGCTGATGAAAGTCAGAAGCGACATTCGCAATGGCTTCGAGTAATCGTTCGGTCGAGCGATAGAGTTCTTCCGGACAATCGGTCCGTTGAGTGAGTTCAATCAGCGCGTGTGGTTGAGACGTATGCGATGCTATTTGTTTCGATGTGACTTGAACAACTGTTACCGCTTGGGGACCTATCGTAACCGTTTCAGCATTTATCGAATCTGTCGATTCACCGAGTAATTTTTCATGGGCTCCTTGGTATTCGGCCAATGGCATGGGGCCTACTTGAGAAAGCAATTGAAAGCCACCTTCGGCTTTGGGTACCCAAGCCCGACCAGCCAGGGCAGCAAACCCACTAACGGTTTCTGCTAGCAAGCGTTGATAAAATTCTTGAGGCGAAAGTTGGCTCTTAGCCATCTCATCGAGCAGGTCGAATAGCTCGGCGAATTGGTCCCAAACTTTATCACCCGGCGCACGGCTCGCCTCATCCGAAGTCAGCCTTTCGACAGGCTTCGGATACGTACTAGACGGGTTGGAAAGGGGGTCTGACATTGGTTCCAGTATACCGAGCGACCTCAGAATCAACCCTTAGGATGCGGTCAGTAAGCCAAAACATCGCCCAGCTCGTTCCACTTACGGTGCTAGCAAGCCCTGTAACGTCTCTAGCTGCTTGGAAGAATTTAACGATTGGGCAGCTTTTACTGATTATTAACCAGTTGGTTGGACGATCATGGAGAAGGCTAGCGCCCTTTTTGTGCTGTTAACGCATGGAAGCTGGCAAAACTAACATGAATTGACGAACCTCCTTCGGCAATGATTTACACGCGAAAACTACTGACCTTCACGCTTAGCATTGCAATTGTTGTCATGCTAACTGTCGGTTGTATGCCGAGTCGCATTCTTAATAAAAGCGTTTTTAATTTTGGTAATCAAGCCGACCCTGCGGGCTCTTGCGCTGACACCTGCTCTGATTCCATTGGTGTCACCTGCAACACAACCGATGTCTATGCCCAGCAGGCAACGGCAATCGAATATCCGGCCGTAAGTGAGGCAACACTCGAAGCGACTGGTAGCAGTGCCTATTCTGACAAACCACGTACACTCACCGACCTTAACGAAGTTGCCTACCGGAATTTGCGGCTCGAAGAAGTCATTCAGCTTGGCCTACAACACGCTACGGTGTTGCGTGACTTGGGTGGAACAGTCATCAACTCTCCGAAGGGGCAACCACCAACTACGATGCATCTGTACGGGAAACCGATCCTTCGCTTGGCGTCGATGCTGCCTTAAGCGCCTTCGATGCCCAATTCACAACGAGTTTGTTCAACGAAAAGAACGATCGGGCGCTTAATAACGAGTTCTTCGGCGGCGGAACACGGCTTTTGACACAAGACTCCAGTGTTTGGCAAACGCAGCTTGCTAAACGCGGTGTTGCAGGTACTCAAATGTCGTTGCGTCACATTACCGAGTTTGACTCGAACAACGCCCCCGGCAATTTGTTTAACAGTGCTTGGACCGCCAAACTTGAAGCCGAGGTAAGACAACCCTTGCTGCAGGGCAACGGCATGCGATTCAACCGAATTGCGGGTCCGAGCCAAACGCCAGGTAATTTTAATGGAGTAATGATTGCACGACTCAACACGGACAAGGAACTCGCCGAATTTGAAGCAGCGGTGCGAGACTATGTTAGCGATGTTGAAAATGCGTACTGGGACCTCTACTACGCTTATCGAGACCTCGACGCACGCATTGTGGCCCGTGACTCGGCACTCGACACCTGGCGACGTGTGAAAGCGCTAAACGAATCGGGACGCCGCGGCGGCGAAGCAGAAAAAGAAGCCCAGGCGCGCGAACAGTATTATCGTTTTGAAGAAGAAGTACAAAACGCCCTCAGCGGAAAACCAATTGATGGAACTCGCACCGGCGGCGGTAGTGCCGGTGGCTCGTTCCGTGCTAGCGGTGGGGTTTTTGTTAGCGAACGCCGACTGCGTCGTCTACTCGGTTTGTCAGCAAGCGATGGAGAACTGATTCGTCCATCGCTCGATCCGATTGTCGCTCAAGTTGCATTCGACTGGGACCAAGTCAATGCCGAAGCGATCGAACGCCGTGCCGAGCTACGCCGCCAGCGTTGGCAAATCCGGCAACGTGAACTCGAACTGATCGCTAGTAAGAATTTCCTTAGGCCTCGGTTAGACGTTGTTGGCCGTTATCGGCTGCGTGGCTTTGGAAACGATCTACTTGATAGCTCGGGCAACAACGTTCGGTTCGACAATGCTTACGAAGATCTTACTTCGGGTGATTT
>CAYGQU010000318.1:0-4241 GCA_964352045.1 uncultured Planctomycetaceae bacterium | reverse complement strand
CTTGTAGCGCGTCTTGCTGGCGCAATAGGCGTCGAAGCATTCGGTTGAAAGCAGGTGCCAATTCGTCGATTTCGTCAGCCGTGTTGATCTCTGCTCGCTGGTCGATGTCCCCTTCACGAATCGCGTCGGCCACCTCACGCAAGTGTTGCACAGGTTTGACAATCACATACCGAACGATGAAATATAGTAAGAACATTGACAGAATGCCAATCGTAAGCGCCACGCCCCACATGATTGCTTCGTATTTGGCAATGTCTTGTCCGGTCTCTTCTTGTTCAATCTCAACGCGGACAATTCCAAACAAATCTCCCTCGGCTAACAAATTCCGAGGCAGAGGTTCCATGTCCTTATGGCACAAAATGCAGGATTTCTCAGCGTAGAGTGGCTGATAGTAGCGATAGACTTGGTTACCCTCAACCTCCAAATACTGTTCAGGAAAAGGTACGTCTTGGTCAATGGGTGTTTCTTCAGAAGTCATTGTCTTCTTCCAAAACCGATCGAGCAAATCGCGTTCAAACTGATTTTGGGGTGGGTTAATTCTTGCCTCATTGATTTCAGGCGCCTGGGGTAAAATCGTATACCAATTGAAGTCGCGGCCTAATGCACGACTGCTATCGAGCATCTTTTCGCTAAACACTTTCCATGCATCGTTGTCCGCGATTTGCCCCTCTTCTGATTCCTCGCCTGAAACTTCAAGAAAGAACTTTAGGTGCTGTTCAAGCCAAGCCGCTCGAACAAGCTCGGGGCCCAACTTACGATTGCTATCGTAAACAATCTGTCGAAGTCGTTGCCCCGACCAATAGAAACTTAGAAACAACAAAACGCCGAGCGTAATCCCAAACCACCAACGGCATTTCCGTTCGAGGCTCGTTTCGCCAAGCACCTGTTTGAAACTACGATAAGACATGCGACTATTGTAGAGGGAATCTCACAACAAGACCAACCGGGATGTTCCGTATTTTGCCAGGAAAGCTATAAGAAAGACGAAGCCAAGCGAGATGATTAAACCTTGTTTTACATCATATCAACTGGGTCGAGATCAATAATCGCACGAACTCCTTCGGGCATAACCACTTGGTTCCAACAGTTCGAAGCAACTTGGTGCAGGGCAGCTCGATCGGCGGTTTGCAATTGCAGGTGAAAGCGAAAATCATTTTGTAACTTGGCAATTGGGGCGACTGCTGGTCCAAGGGCTCGGAACTGGATTCCCTTTGCCTCGGCTGTCTCCCGAAACCGTTCTGCCACGGCATGAATGTAGGTTTCGACGGCTACATCACTGGGCCCACGAGCAACGACGCGTCCCATCGCTCCATAGGGTGGGTATCCTAATTTTTTCCGCTCAGGCAGTTCGTTGCGTGCAAACATCGCATAGTCATGGCGGACGGCCGCTTGAATCGCAGGATGCTCTGGCTGAAAAGTTTGTACCAAAACACGTCCACCCTTTTCACTACGCCCTGTTCGGCCTGCAACTTGTGTAACCAAATGAAAAGTTCGCTCAGCAGCGCGGAAGTCGGGTAAGTGCAAAGCCGAGTCGGCGTTAATTACGCCAACCAAAGTGACATTCGGAAAGTCGAGCCCTTTGGCAATCATTTGCGTGCCAAGCAAAATACGTGTTTCGCCCTTACGAAATGCATCCAGTGCCCGCTGATGGCTACCAGGCTGGCGCATTGTGTCGGCATCCATGCGTACCAAGGGGACGTCACGAAAACGAGCCCGTACTTCCGCTTCGAGCTTTTGCGTTCCAAAGCCGCCGTACAGTATTTTGGGGCTCTTGCAGTTAGGACAAGCCTTTGGTGGTCCACACCGGTAGTCACACCAATGGCAAACGACTTGGCTTAGTTCGCGGTGAAACGTCATCGACACGGCACAATGTGGGCAATGCACCACTTCGTTACAGCTTGGGCATCGCAGGTGCGTCGAATAACCACGCCGATTTAACAGCAGAATAACCTGCCCCTGATCACGAAGCGTCTGCTCAATCGCCTGGTGCAATTGCCGACTAATTGCTCCGTGGCTTGCATAAACTGCTTCGCTACGCAGATCAACCGTCCGAACGGCTGGCATCGGTAGCCCCCCGATTCTCTTGGGCATCGTGGCTAATTGATACCCTTCCTCTTCCGGTAATTTGGCATGTGCCCGGTACCAAGAATCGAGCGATGGCGTGGCGCTGGCCAGTAGCAGGGGAACTCCTTCGGCACGAGTCCGTTCAATTGCTACGTCACGCGCATGGTATCTTGGGTTCGTCTCCTGCTTGAAAGAAGTTTCATGCTCTTCGTCGATAACGACCAAGCCAAGGTGCGGCGTCGGGGCAAAAATCGCGCTCCGTGCTCCGACAACGACCTGAATCTCGCCAGCCGCAATACGGCGCCAATAGCGATGTCGTTCAACGTCACTCAAATGACTATGCAGCACCGCAATGTGATCGAATCGTTCACGAAAGCGACCGACTGTTTGGGGCGTCAGGCTAATCTCAGGGACCAAGACAATCGCTTGCCGACCGTAGGAGACTACGCGCTCGATGGCCTGGATATAAACCTCGGTCTTACCCGAACCGGTAACACCATGAATCAAAATCGTTCCGTGCTTGCCACTTTCAAGCGAGGCGAGAATCGTATCGAGCGTTCGCTCTTGATCTTCATTCAGCTGCTTCGGCTCTTGCCGTTCGGGAATCGCTTCGACAGCTACTTCCCCCTTTTCCAAACGCGAAACCTGTTCGGTATCTAGTCGTTCAACGGACGTGTTGATGAGCCCTCGCTTGCGAAGCGCATTGATGGGTGCTGAGGTGCATCCGACTTGCAACGAAACCTCTCGCAGTGTCTTAGGGCGTTGGCTTGCGGATAGAGATTCTAAAACGGCACGCTGTTTCGGTGGCAGTTTGAGGCGTGACAAGCTGGCCGCGACTTTTGTCGGAACCGAGAGCAACGTCACTTCGCGCGTGCCAGCTTTTCCCCTTACACCCGAGGGAAGAACCCCTTCAAGCACTTTACCCCAAGGTGTCAAATAATACTCGGCCATCCATTTTGTTAACCGAAGCATCGTTGGCGTAATAAGCGAAGTAACATCGACAACTGCCGAAATTTCTTTTAGTCGTTTCGATGATACCACTTGTTTGGTTTCAACCCCAACACAATATCCGACGACCGATCGGTTTCCACGACCAAACGGGACTCTAACTCGCCGCCCCGCTTCGGCAAGCGCCTTGATATCACTCTTGTCAGCAAATTGGTCGGGGACAAGATAGTCATAGACATCGGTCACCTGTTTAGTCGGGCCTTTGGGCATCACGACCGAAGCCACCAGTAAGTTCGTCTGCGCATCGAGTTCCCACTCGGGCGGTTCGGCGTCAAACAAGCTTTGCTGATTTTTGGACATCAATCTCTAAACGGAATTTCAACCAGGGTATTACCTTTTGGCTTGTCTAGCAGCGAGCCTTGAGGACCAAGTATCTCGTGCTAATGCACGGCTGGATAAGCCAGACAGTGGCAACCAAAATAGGTTAAACTACGAAGCAACCTGTTACACAAGCCTAACGACTTTTGGCAAAACTCTCCATGACGCTACGTATCTACCAACCTGTGGAAGACGACAGCCAACCGAAGCAAAAAACGCCCTCCAAACGAATTGGCCTCTTCGGTGGTAGTTTCGATCCGGTCCACAACGGCCACTTAACGCTCGCCAAAGCTTGTAAAGCGTCAGCCCATCTCGACGAAGTCTGGTTCATTCCCACCACGGTCCAGCCCCTCAAACCGTACGGTCCCGTCGCCAGCAACGAGGATCGTCTCGCGATGCTTCGCTTAGCAATCGAAAGCTTACCGCAAAAAGATCAAGAAGGCTTTTCGGTTTCAACGATCGAAATCGATCGCGGCGGCACGAGCTACACGATCGATACACTCCGCACGATTCGTGAGCAAGATTCGACATCGGAGCTGTTTCTGCTGATGGGTGCCGACACGCTACAAGATTTCCAGAAGTGGCAAGAGCCAGCCGAAGTGCTAAAGATAGCAACGCCAATCGTCGTGCACCGAGCCGGTGAACCAGCCCCCGACTTTGGCGTGATCATCGAATACGTCAGCGAAGAACAGCTCGAACGGTTTTGCAGCTGCGTCGTCGAGATGCCACCGATGCCGATTAGTAGTAGCACGATTCGAGAACGGCTGCAAAAAAAGAAACCAGTTGATGGAGAGGTGCCGACGAGCGTGGCGAAGTATCTAAGCGAAAATTCGATTTACTAAGGCTATTTG
>CAYGQU010000317.1:0-4248 GCA_964352045.1 uncultured Planctomycetaceae bacterium | reverse complement strand
ACCTAAGAGAAAGTGGTGCGACATGGCAACGGACATGATGCCAACTGACGAATTGCCCGAGGGTGCGGACCTGACAGGTGATGATGTCCCCGAGCATATCAATAAATACGATTTCGTTACGCAAACGACAGGAGTCTTCAAAGCTCGTAAGGGTCTCAATGAAGAGGTCGTTCGTCAGATTTCTGAGATGAAAAGCGAGCCCCAGTGGATGCTCGACTTCCGCCTGAAGTCGTTGGCGATCTTTGAATCGAAACCAATGCCTAAATGGGGTGGTGATATCGCCATCGACTTTGACGATGTCTATTACTATCTCAAGCCAACTCAAGGCCAAGAAAAGTCTTGGGACGACGTACCACAAGAAATTAAGGATACGTTCGACAAGCTGGGTATTCCTGAAGCAGAACGCAAGTTCCTGGCTGGTGTGAAGGCGCAGTTCGAGAGTGAAGTTGTCTATGGCTCGCTCCATGAAGACCTCGCAGAAAAGGGTGTGATTTTTACCGACACCGATACCGCGGTTCGTGAGCATCCGGAATTGCTCCGTGAATACTTTGGTAAAATTATTCCTCCCGAGGACAACAAGTTTGCCGCGCTCAACTCGGCCGTCTGGTCAGGCGGATCGTTTATTTATGTGCCACCTGGTGTGAAAATTGACTTCCCACTGCAAGCGTACTTCCGTATCAATGCCGAAAGCATGGGACAATTCGAACGAACCCTTATTATCGTTGATGAGGGGGCAGAAATCCATTATGTCGAAGGTTGCACCGCTCCGATGTATTCGACCGAAAGCCTCCACTCGGCCGTGGTTGAAATCATTGTCAAAAAGGGTGGTCGTTGTCGTTACACAACGATTCAGAATTGGGCCAACAACATCTATAACCTCGTTACCAAGCGAGCGATGGCCTACCAAGATGCTCTTATGGAGTGGATTGATGGTAACCTTGGATCACGTTTGACGATGAAGTACCCAGCCGTCTATATGATGGAGCCGGGCGCTCGTGGTGAGATCCTTTCGATCGCGTTCTCCTCGAAAGGGCAGCACCAAGATGCCGGGGCTAAGCTAGTTCACTGTGCTCCTAACACATCCGGGCGGATCATCTCGAAGAGTATTAGCAAAAACGGTGGGCGCAGCAGTTACCGTGGTCTTTGCAAAGTTGAAGAAGGGGCCATCAACGCCAAAAGTAACGTCGTTTGCGATGCCTTGATACTCGATCCGCAAAGTCGCAGTGATACTTATCCCTATATCGAAGTCGAAGAACAGCAGGTTCAGATCGAACATGAAGCCTCGGTGTCTCGCATCGGTGAAGAGCAACTCTTCTACCTCATGAGCCGTGGCCTGACGGAGGCTGAAGCAAGTTCGATGATTGTTTCCGGTTTCATCGAGCCGCTCGTGAAAGAGTTGCCCATGGAATACGCTGTTGAAATGAACCGCCTGATCGAATTGCAGATGGAAGGTAGCGTTGGCTAAACGTTTAACGACTATTCGACATCAATTCAAGTCGATTACTACCCAAGCGGTTTTTCCTCCACTAAAGCCTATCAGTAGGCACTCACCTTTCACAACTTTAGACTTAGATGACGGCACTTGTAGAAACAGGATTTAACTCTTCGACTTTCGAGTCGTTAATTGCTGCCCGAACGGGCGAACCTGCATGGCTAACGAAACGTCGCCAAGCGGCTTGGAAAGCTTTTGAAGCTGCCAACTGGCCAAGCAACAAAGATGAAGAGTGGATGCGTACTGATATTCGGCTCTTCAATATTGATAAGTTTGCTCTGCAAGCTCCGAACGAAGTACCTGCATCATCGGCGGCCCTGTTGTCCGTAGGCGTGGAACTTGGTGGATCGGTTGAATCAGTTAACGGGCAAACGATCAAGTCGCAGCTCGATCCTGAGATTGCCGCCCAAGGGGTATTGTTCGGCAGTCTTTCCGAATTAGTTCAAACCGACGGGGACCGAATTCGCCCACTTTTTGAGCGAGAAGTCGTTAGTCCGACCTACGACCGCTTTGCAATGCTCAATGCAGCATGTTGGAGTGGTGGCGTGATTCTTCATGTACCCAAGGGCGTAAAGCTCGAAAAACCATTGCATGCGATTTCTCGACTAGCAGGACCAGGTGCCTCCGACTTTAGTAAGACGATCGTCGTACTAGAAGAGGGAGCCGAAGCAACCCTCTTGATGGAAACGGCAAGTGATTCTGAGACCGAAGCAGGTCTGCATAACGGCACAATTGAAATCGTTGTCGGCAAGGGGGCAACCTTGCGTTATGTGAATCTCCAAAACTGGAACAACCGAACTTGGCACTTCGCTCACCAAAAAGGGCTTGTTGAAGAACTGGGGCGATTGCAGTGGACGATTGGTGCCCTCGGTGCCCGGCTAGCTAAAGTAAACCAGCGTGTTGCACTTGCTGGTAAAGATGCCGAGGCTCAGGTCAATGGCGCTATGTTTACCCAAGGCAAACAGCACCTTTGCTACAACACACACCAACACCATGAAGCACCCTATTGCCGCAGCGATTTGCTCTATAAAGCCGCTCTGCAAGATGCATCTCGCACGGTCTGGCGCGGTATGATTCAGGTGGACGAGCTAGGACAGCGAACGGACGCCTACCAGCGTAACGACAACATGATGTTGTCGCACGAATCGCGAGCCGATTCGATACCTGGTCTAGAAATCGAAGCAGACGATGTTCGTTGTACTCACGGCAGTACCAGTGGCCAGGTAGATGATCAGCAAGTCTATTATGCTATGAGCCGAGGCTATACGCGGCAAGAAGCAGTTCGTATGATTGTGACCGGATTCTTCCAACAAGTATTTGACCGCATCACTATCGAAAGCGTTCGCGAAGCCCTCGGCGAAGCGATCGGCAAACGAGTTCAAGAACTGCCTAATCAATGAGCGAATTTTTTTCAGTCGGCAAAGTATCCGATTTTGTCGATCCTTCGTCCACTTTGGTTGACGTAGATGACGAGCCAGTGGTGTTAATTCACGCCGCAGGTAAATTCTATGCACTCGATGATGTTTGCACACACGACGGAGGCCCGTTAAGCGATGGGCCTCTCAACATGGATGGCGAAGAGCCTTCTATCGTATGCAATCGGCATGGTGCCGAATTTGCTCTCAAAACAGGTGGTGCCGTAAAGATGCCCGCAACGAAATCTACGCGTTCACATGAAGTCAAAG
The DNA here is from genome assembly GCA_964352045.1 of uncultured Planctomycetaceae bacterium. Lineage (GTDB taxonomy): Bacteria > Planctomycetota > Planctomycetia > Pirellulales > Lacipirellulaceae > CAYGQU01. Next base: position 1,071 of record CAYGQU010000317.1, on the reverse strand, counting down.
TCGAGGGAGACGAAGTCTCCGTCAAGCTGATTGACTAAGCGTTAAATAGGATAGCCAAACATCATGCCAATTGCAGAAGATACGGTCCGTGAAGCTCTTAAAGATGTTATCGATCCCGAGTTGTTCGTCAACATCGTCGACTTAGGTTTGATCTACGATGTGACGATTACCGAAACGGATGAGGGCAAGAGCAACATCGACGTCGAGATGACGTTAACGAGCCCCGCTTGTCCTGCCGGGCCACAGCTTTTGGCTCAGTCAAAAGAAGCGTGTGCTAAGCTCGAAGATGTGGGCGAAATCGAAATCAAGCTCGTCATGCAACCCCCTTGGACCCCCGACAGCATGACCGAAGACGCCCGCGACCAGCTCGGCATCTTCTAATCGATTACTTAAGTTATGAGACGTTATAGTCCCTAGCAAAGAAATTTTGCTAGGGACTTTTTTATTTGCTATATTGGTAATTAACGACCATTAGCTGTCATATTTTATAGGATCGTCTGCTTGCACCTACCGCTGAAAAAGCTGATCTCTGCACTCGAAGTTGATTAAGATAAACCTGTCGCCAGAAAAGCCAAACTGCAAGCTAGATCTACAAAAAGACAGAAATTTTTTACCCTGCAACTAAACAAAGAGGCCTGACCCCTTAGATTCTTCTGACGGAGTAAATGCTGAACAGGAAAGCTTTAACTTAGGCTCCTTGTTAGATTCAGTTAGTATCGTTGCACAGAACCAAGTTTTTATAAATTGGCACCAATTCGACAAAATTGACAAGTTGGCGTTTAAAGATTTAGTTACTTTTTTCGACGACATTTGGTATCCTGCCTCTGACGATATTGATATTTTCGATTCATCTTTTTCATGGATCATCTCAGTAGATCACAACGGAGAAATTCAAACTATTCAAGCTTAGCGCGTGGCGTGGTGTTCAATTAGATTGTCACCTAAAGATCGCCTTGTTTTGGCGTCGCATTTCTTCATATTTTGGCTGACTTCTTCGCTGGAAGAATCTAAGGGGCCAGGCCTCTTTGATTAGGTATCGACCTATGTTATCCTAATAAATGCCTCGACTAC
>CAYGQU010000316.1:0-4263 GCA_964352045.1 uncultured Planctomycetaceae bacterium | reverse complement strand
TTAACAGCTATTGCTGCGATTGTCCAAAACTGCTTGAGTTTTTCCAAATTGCAATTAGCGTGGAAAGAGAGATTTACCCTCCCTTAAGGTCCCTCCTCAGCTTACGAAACTAACTCCCATGCGAAACCTCTTACGTTGGAATCTTGTTCTGCTTTGTGCTGCCTTTGGTATTCTTTGTACTGACTCGGCTGAAGCTTACGGTTGGAATAATAGCTACGGCTGTGGCATTGGTGGACTTTATCGCTCGCTCGATCAGCCGACAGAAATGCGAGTCCCCTACTTCGCGGCTCATCCCCCCGTCTACTACAGCCAACCTGTGCCACGAACCTACGGGCATAGCCCCTTTGCTTACGGCCCATGTCACAAAACGCCTGAGATCATGGAATCGGCACAGCCCGTCATGATCGAAAATCCGCACGTCAACAGCTCCGTTAGCGAAAAGACGACGGTCAAGAAGCCGATCACCCGCGAACGCTCGGTCTCACACAACAATGAAGAAGCCGCAAGCGGCCCCTTGATGATCGAAAACCCGTACTATAACGAATTCCACTAAGCAACTTAAAACGGCTACTTCATCTTCCCCACCCCCGTTTTCGGGTGAGGGGGAGATGTGGGTACATGGCCTCAACACAACACAGGCTTGGGCTCGCTGCTGAATGGCACTATGTTGGTAGGTATTCAATACGATTGAGTTCCTATCAAACATCGGATCACTTCCATGGCAGAACGTGAAACGCTCTTTACGAAAATCATCGCCCGTGAGATTCCTGCGGACATTCTCTACGAAGATGACCTGTGCCTCGCGTTCAATGACATCTCACCGCAAGCTCCGACGCACTTTTTGGTGATTCCCAAGAAACCGATTCTCTCTTGCGACGCGTTAGAAGCCGAAGACCAGTCGGTGATGGGACACCTAATGCTTGTCATCCGCGACATTGCAAAGCAGCTCGAACTAGATCAGGGTTATCGTGTCGTGATGAACTGCGGCGAAGAGGGAGGCCAAACGGTTGATCATTTGCATCTGCATGTGCTCGCGGGGCGATCGCTCACTTGGCCTCCAGGATAGATCGAGTAGGACCCGCTGTGTGGAACGTAGTACCAACATTCCCTCATTGAGAACGCTACTTTGCATATGATCGTTACCATGTTCCGATGGGTCGCACCGCTGGGGTATCACTGCCCGGCTTGTCCGGCAGTGCTTTTAGCAAGCAAGGCTCTACCCCACTTCACATTGCTGAACAAGCCAGCAGTGGCACCCAACAATCTACCACTCATAACCTAACGTGGCCAACTCTTCTCCAAACTCAATCGGTAAATCAATCACCGCTTGAAGCCGTTCGAGATAAGTTTCACGTGATATCTCGATTACCCCAAGTCTTCCCGTATGGTCGGTCCATTGTTGGACGTCCATCAGTTGATAACCTCGCAGCCGAAGGTGAGTAACGAGATGTGCCAGCGCCACCTTTGACGCATCGTTCTCGTAGTGAAACATCGACTCCGCGGCAAAGAGGCCGCCGATCGCTAGGCCATAAACGCCACCTACTAGGCGCCCTTCGTACCAGGCTTCGACACAGTGGGCGTGACCTAACTCGTGCATGGTGTTGTAGGCCGACTGCATTTCGGGTGTGATCCACGTTCCCTCTTCGCGGCCCGGTCCTTCGGAACAGCCGATGAGGACCTCGGCAAACGCCGTATTGTGCTTCACTTCAAATCGGTTTGATCGAATGGTCTTACGCAAACTTTTGGAAATTCGCATCCCGTCGAGCGGCATGATCGCCCGAGGGTCGGGTGACCACCATAGCATCGGTTCGATGCTATTTGAATTTGCCGAGGTTGCCTTTTCTTCTGAATCATCCAACGACATTGGCCAAGGGAAAATTCCATGGCGATAGGCATCTAGCAACCAGTCAGGCTCCAACAGCCCTCCCATTGCAACAAGCCCTTCGGCAAGGCTATCGGCAGGTTCGGGGAATCGACTTTCGGTCGGGACACTCAAAATGTTACTCAGTAGAAAAACGTAACTCAGAACAACTTTGATCAACAACTCGTATAAATCTTAATGATAATTGCATGCCATTGATCTAACCACATATACAGTAACACTTTCTGACAACAGCCTTGAATTACTCCCCCCTTACTTGGCCAAGGGCGTTAAAATAGGGTCCTGAGGTGATCTTACCTGTTTTTACGGGCTTCGTGTCGAAAGCCCAAACAGTGGCTATAATCGTAGCTACGAGATTTCGACTATACACCTAACTCGAACCGTATCCTCCTAACGACCTTGCATTTTATTAGTGCGGAGTAGTAGGAAAACCAACAGACGGCAGATGGAAGAAAGCCAAAACCCCAACGCTAGCGAATTGCAAGACGATGCGAGCCAACCTGCTGCAAGTTCAGAGCAAGCGGCTGAAAGGCAGATGTTCGACAAACCGAACTTGCAGCTTCGCGATCCTGATCCCTATGCATTTGCCAATCGGATCCGAAAGCTCATCTTGCTTGCAAGTGTCATGGCATGCCTTGCGGTTGCACCTTTTATCGCTCGGATGATTTCTTACGAAATTCGTCGTGGACAGATGCAAGCCGAGGTTGAGGTGGCTACCGAAGCGCTGGGCGAACTTGCCCCCAAGCTTAGTGGCTTTGAACAAGCATCACGACTTGTTTCGCAAAAGATGGGACCAAGTGTTGTCAGCATTTATCGACCCTATCAACAGCAATCTCCGGCTAGCCAAAAGGGAAACGAAGGTCAAGGTTCCGGCTTTATTGTCGATTCTGAAGGCTTTATCATAACGAACGAGCACGTTGTCCGCGGCGCGAGTCAGTTGATTGTACAGTTCAATAACGGGGAAATTGTGGAAGCTTATGTGGTAGGAACCGACCCGCAAACGGACTTGGCACTGATCAAAACCAATGGCGTCTCGCTTCCTGCTGCGACGTGGGGTGATAGTGATGCCCTCGAACCAGGCGATCTTGTATGGGCACTCGGTAGCCCTTTTGGCCTCGAACGGAGCGTCACCTTTGGCATTGTCAGCGCCAAGGCACGACGTAGTGCGAGCATGGCGGGTCGGGCGACCTCGGCCTACCAGGAGTATCTGCAAACCGACGCTGCGGTGAACCCGGGCAACAGCGGGGGGCCACTCGTTAATCTGGCGGGCGAGGTCATCGGTGTGAATACGGCCATTGTTGGAGAGTCTTATCGAGGGGTCAGCTTCTCGATTCCAAGTAATATCGCCCAAGAGATGTACCTAGAGCTTCGTGAAAATGGTTTTATTGACCGTGGTTACCTTGGTATCCTGCCAGTAAAACTTCCTGAATCAAAACGACGGCGGCTCAAGTTAGCCATCAACGAAGGGGTGCATGTCAAGGAAGTCGTCCGCGGCGGTCCTGCGGCCCAAGCGGGCCTCTTGCCTGGTGATGTAATACTAAGCTGGAACGACGAACCTGCCGAAGATCCCACTCTATTAAGCCGAGCCATTGCCAGCACCGACATTGGCTCCACAGCAAGCGTGCTTGTCCGTCGCGAAGTGAATGGCACATCGGTCGATCAGACCATTAACGTGAAGGTTCAGCGCAAGCCGAAGGTTTTGCAGCAATAACAATTACTGCTAAACTCAGCGATCAGGCCAAGCTAACTAGGTGCTCATAACCGTGAGACAAACACCGCAGTAAACTTCTACGTCGTATCAAGGAATCGATGCAGCCAAACTCCCAAGACCTCAAGGAACAGGTTCGACAGGCGACTGACATAGTCGATCTCGTTGGGAGTTACATGCAGCTGCGGCGTCAGGGACGCAACTACGTTGGTCTTTGCCCTTGGCACGACGATTCTCGGCCCAGTATGCAGGTGAATCCCGAACGACAATCATTCAAGTGCTGGGTCTGTGACATCGGCGGCGATATTTTTAGTTTCTTGATGAAGATCGAAGGGATCGAGTTTCGCGAAGCGCTTGAAATGCTAGCCGAACGGGTTGGTATTTCGCTCGAAGTTGCGGCGCATGGCCCACGGCCAGAACCAGGCTCTCCTGGCGATAAAAAGACACTTTACGCTGCCATGGCGTGGGCCGAAGAGCGGTACCACAAGAGTTTACAAACACCAGAAGCCGAACCAGCTCGGCGTTATTTGGCTGAGCGGAACGTAACGCAAGAGAGCATCAATCGCTTCCGAATCGGCTTCGCTCCGGCTGGTTGGGATTGGTTGTTGAAGCAATCGCCAGCGGCTGGTTTCTCGCCGGCGGTCCTCGAACGAGTCAATCTGATTTCACCCGG
>CAYGQU010000315.1:0-4266 GCA_964352045.1 uncultured Planctomycetaceae bacterium | reverse complement strand
CATTGAAGCCGATTGGATGAGCGATAGCACCATGCTCATTACCGCGGGTCTCATTTTGCTTACGATGGCAATTATCCACTTCTTACCCAAGCTTACCAAAGCGGTTCCCGGCACATTGGTTGCAATTGTTGCCGTTACCTTGCTTGTGCAGTTCACGCCAATTGATTCGGTCACGGTAAACGATTCGGTCGATCAAATGAAACGCGTAGCGTTAGAAAAGGTGGAGAAGACCAAGCTGTTTGAAGCCGAGAAACCAGGGCTGCTTTATGCGAACGTGAATGAACGTGCCCAAGAGATTGCCGCTAGCGAAGTAATCGTCACAGAGGAAGAAAACCAACGCGTAGCAGGGCGTTTTGCCTTGCCAGCGATTCCGATGAATTTTGAAAGCCTTCTCATCATCGGTGGACTGGCTCTTACGCTCGCTTCGATCGGACTCATCGAATCGTTGATGACGCTTACTTTGATTGATGAACTCACCGAGACGACCGGTTCTAGCAACCGAGAGTGTGTTGCGCAAGGAGCGGCGAACATGGTTTCGGGACTCTTTGGCAGCATGGGCGGGTGTGCCATGATTGGACAGTCGATGATTAACATTCGATCGGGTGGTAGGCACCGTTTATCGGGCATTACGGCAGCACTTTTTTTGCTAACGTTTATCGTTTATCCACCCTTAGGCTATTGCATTGGATTGATTCCTGTACCAGCGCTGATTGGCGTGATGTTCATCGTTGTCATCGCAACTTTTGAATGGACCAGTCTTAGGCTTTGGAATAAAATTCCCAAAAGCGACTTTATCGTCATTGTTGCGGTCTCGGTCATCACCGTGCTTTCTGATCTGGCCATCGCTGTCGCAGCAGGCGTCGTGATCTCGGCACTGGTATTTGCTTGGCAAAAGTCGCATCATATCGAGGCAATTATCAGCGAAGTCGATGGCGTTAAGCGCTATGAGCTGAACGGACCCCTCTTCTTCGGAGCGGTTACCGCCTTCAAAGAAATTTTCACTCCCACCGAAGACCCTGATCAAATCGACATCGAATTCAAGAACACAAAGGTCTACGACCATTCGGCCCTTGAAGCGATCAACGGTATCTGTGCAAAGTACCGAAGCCTTGGCAAGACGATTACGCTCTGCAATCTATCGGAAGATTGCCAAACGATGCTTGCCAAAGCAGACAAGATCATGGACGTAACGATCGAAGAACCCGATTGCCAAGTAGCCGTTTAGGATTGCTTCTTAAAGCAACACACAGCTTGCTATCTAGGGCTCGCTTCATGTTTGGCATGCTCTAATTCGAAAAAGTGGTACCGAAACGCGATTAATCGGTATCTTCTTCTAAATGGCTTGGTTTCGCAGGGCTTGCTCGAGGTTTACAATAGAGTCTTATTGGATAAGGCGACTTCCTTATAGCTCTTCTGTTTCGGTTCCGCACCTTCGTTCTGCCCTTTTCATCTATTTCGTTGTGCTACACATAGAAATTTGTGGTTGCAACGGGGAGCACAGATTGTGATTTCGCGATTAACTCTCGGTCTTGTTGTCGTTGTATGCCTCGTCACGCAGTCAGCACCTGCGCAAGAACCGAATGATATCCCGCCGAAACCCTACTATTGGGATGGGGATCACTTGCTGGCAATTCGTAACGGCGAGGTGAAGTCACCCGCGGTGCAGGATGCGTTAAAAACCTTAGAAGAGATGGCAGAATTCTCCAAAACTCGAGGGCCCTATTCGGTTGTCGATAAGAAGCTTGTTCCTCCGAGTGGAGATAAGCACGATTACCTTAGTTACAGCCGTTATTGGTGGCCAAACCCTAAGACCGATGACGGATTGCCCTACATTCGTAAAGATGGCATTGTCAACCGAGCGATAGTCGCAAAAGGAGATCGTGTTCGGCTTGCTAATTTTTGCGACGATGTGGAAGCAACCGCCTTGGCCTCCTACTTACTGCGTGATGACGAAGCAGGTCGTCATGCGAATCAACTTCTGACACGATGGTTCATCAGCCCCGAAACACGCATGACACCAAGTGCTGAGTATGCTCAAGGTGTGCCAGGTTTGGCAGACGGTCGCCCCGTTGGCATTCTCGATCTGCGAAATTTCCTTCGGCTGTTCGATGCCATTGCACTACTCAAAACAGGTGGCTACCTAACGCAAGACGAGATTGCCAGCCTCCAAGATTGGTTTCGTGAATACTCTCATTGGCTTGCTACGAGTCCGATGGCCCAGGGTGAACGAGCCGCCACCAACAATCATGGCACTTGGTTCTATGCCCAAGAAGCGGCTGTTGCGATGTTCATCGGTGACAAGGAAAAAGCAAGCAAGCTTGTCCGCCACGCTCGAGATGTACGCATCGCTGCAATGATCGAGCCCGACGGTCGGCAACCAAGAGAACTCGAGCGTACCCTTTCGATGCATTATTCCTACTTCCAACTTGAAGCGTTCATGCACCTAGCGAGGTTAGGCGAACAACTCGACATCGATCTTTTTTACTATGAAGCACCCAATGGTGCGTGCCTCGAACGTGCGTTTGAATTTCTAATTCCCTACTTGGTCGATGATTATAAAGCGTGGCCCTACAAGCAAATCCAGCGACTCAAACCCTCTGACAAACTCTACGCCGTCCTCTTATTGGCCGCCGAACATTGGGACGATGACCGGTATCTGAAAGCAATTAAAAAAGCACCGAGACGAGAAGACCAAATCTATTTCGCACCGTTGTACTTTAGGGAATAAGAGCAGGCAGGCCTAAAAAAGCAACATCGCATTATAAGAACAGTTAGCATGTCAGACGTAGGCGGAGCGTGTTGTAGTGAAGAGAGTCTTAAAGAAGAGGCTCGTCTTTAAGAAACGAGAAGTACACCCCAGAGGATTCGAACCTCTAACCTTCGGATTCGTAGTCCGATGCTCTATCCAGTTGAGCTAGGGGTGCAACTGGTAAGGCTCTATCGCCCAACCGAGCTTAGTATCTTTACCGATTTACATGCGGCTCGCAAGGTGCTTTGGTTTTACGCGGAAAACTAGGCATTAATCGCTTTCAAGGCGGCGAGGGCCGACTCGTGGAGGAGGCCATTGGTCGCAACGACGCCCCGGTTCTGGGCAAGCGTTCGGCCATGACCAAAATCGAGTGGCTTGCCATCGAGGTCCGAAACGCGGCCTCCTGCCTCTTCGACGACGATCGAGCCGGCGGCTTGATCCCAGATCATCTCGCGATAGTCGGGCCGACTCGGTGAGATCAAACGGACGAGCATTTCGCCCCCACCAGCAGCAAGCACCGCGTACTTGGCTTGACTATCCATGCCGACGGGGTCGGCCTTGACCCCCATGGCGTTGGCAAGGTGATCGATGGCGCCAAGGTTCGTATGTCCTTTTTCGACCGACCGAAGCATGCGCGTTGCTGAGGGATCGGTAGTCGTGGCAACAGTGAGCCTTGTCCAAGCGTCGGATTCCGTCTTCAGCGCCTGACAATAGGTTCCTTCGCCTCGATTTGCTATTAAGATGGATCCTTCTCCACCGCGGTTGGGGGTTGTTGCCGACACGAGTTCGGGGCAACCGAGCACGCCGAGTGTGACTTTTCCAGTTTCAATCAAGCCAAGGGCGACAGCATACTGATCGCCACGCAAAAAGCCCTTGGTGCCGTCGATTGGATCGAGCGTCCAGTACTTGCTGTCGTCAGAACCTGTGATTCGGTCAGCAGCACCGTAGTCGATCCAATCACAAACGAGTTGGGGGGTCGCTTCAGGTAGGATGGTTTTCACAAATTGCGTAACTTGTGCGAGCGTCTCAGCGCCGTCGTCTGATCGGAGCGAGTCAGCAGATTCTTCGCCAATTAGAAAACCGCCTAGCTCTTCATTGAGCCTTTTGGCAACAACGGCTTGAGCTGCGAAGTCACCAACCGTAACGGGTGATTTATCCCCTTTGGTGAGGGCATCGGTCACCATTTCTGCTTGAACCCGACGGGTTAACAAGGCTGCTTCTCGAACAGCAGTGATGGCAAACTTGGCTTCGGCCGTGGTGAAGGCTGATGGAAGGGTCATTATTACTATGGCACCAATGAGGGTGAGCTAATCGTGGGGTCGTTTCCCCAGTTCGCAAATCCCAGTTCGCAAAAAAAGAGCCGCCCTTAAATGGCGACTCGATTGATCGAAAAAGGTTGAAATAGAAGCAACCCCGCCAGGACTCGAACCTGGAATAAGGGAATCAAAATCCCTGGTGTTACCATTACACTACGGGGTTCCGTATCGATAGGACGATCCTTTGGGGAGGGCCGATCC
>CAYGQU010000314.1:0-4278 GCA_964352045.1 uncultured Planctomycetaceae bacterium | reverse complement strand
GAATCAAACGTCAAGGGATATTTTTAGCCGCGTGGGGCAATTCGCTACGAGTACCCTTTCTTTCAGTAGCCGGAATGTCGAGGTGAATGCACAGAGGCTGGCTGAATCGCGTGGCGAATTTGTCTTTCGGGGTGATGTTGCTCGCTTGCAGAATTGGCTCACTCCAACGCTTGCTGGCGAAGGTTGGCAAACAGGTGGCACTCTTGAAGGGCGGGCGATCCTTTCTGCCGAATCGGATGGCGTAAAGGTCGTCGCCAATGTGGTGGGCAACCAATGCAATCTAAGACAATTGACTAACCAATCAGAAAATATCGTATGGAGTGAACCGACTCTGAAAAGCGATATGACTCTAGTACTACGACAGTCAGCTACAAACCTTGTACCCAATCCCGTACCGCTCGCAGTAGAGATTGAAACTCTCACGCTTGCTTCTCAAACCGTAAGTGGTTCGGCAAGAGGGAGAATCGGCAATCTTTCGACGCTCGATGAGGTCAATCTCTCGGGTGGAATTGACTACGATTTAGAACGATTAACAACTCTATTTTTGCCAACCATGGGTAACAGCATTCGGCTTGTCGGTCGCGACCGTGCGACGTTTGAAATCGTGAGCGATCCCGTTACGGGGGGATTGCCCCAGGGAGCCAATGCGATCAGCCGGCTTCGTGCTCGCTTCGAGGCACCTTGGGAATCAGCTGACTTGTTTGGCTTGCCCGTCGGACCGGGGCGATTGCGTGCAACGCTCGACGAGGGGCTCGCTAGATTGGATCCACTCGACATCGTTGTCGGGCAAGGCCGCCTTACTACGCAGGCCAATCTTACGCTCACGCCACCCCCCACATCGCTTAGCTTGGCACCCGGTCCTTTGGTCTCGAATGTCGCCGTCTCGCTTGAAGTGGCAGAACGAATTTTGAAGTTCATCGCGCCGGTGCTTTCGGATGCGGCTCGAATCGAAGGACGATTCTCGATGGGGCTCTCCGAGTTTGCTATGCCGATTGATAATCCTGGCCTAGGGCGTGCTCAAGGCGTCCTATCGATTCATCAAGCAAGGGTCTTGCCAGGCCCTGCCGTGGCCGAGTGGGTTGCCCTTGCGCAGCGTGTCCGGGGCATTGCCCGCGATGGGGTCGAAGGCGTCGGTCCGCAACAGACCGAGCTGTTTACAATCAGCGACCAAAACGTCGAATTTCAAATGGCCAACGGACGCGTCTATCACAAGCGACTCGACTTTAACGTCGGCGAAGTCATTGTCACCACGCAAGGGTCGGTTGGAATTGACGAAACGCTCGATTTATTGCTTTCGATTCCCATTCTGGATGAATGGGTAGAAAGACGTCCCGTGCTATTAGGTGGATTACGGGGCCAAGCCGTTCGGATTCCTATTCAAGGGACCCTTAGCCAACCAAAAATTGATCGCCAAGCGCTCGCGCAACTTTCGCGTGACTTATTACAATCGGCCGCCCAGGGCGCGATTAACTCGGGTATCGAATCGTTGTTCAAACGGCTGCAATCGAAATGACCATGTTTCAGATCGCAACGATTCAAAAGAATGATTTCTTATTTCTACTCAATTTAAATACAATGCTGTTGAAATCGGCACATCTCCTCGTCATTGGGTCTATTTTTCTCCTAACCAGCGAACTCAGTGCAGAGCCACTCCAGTCGAGGAATTGGCCAGCCGCGCGGACGCTAGATGCCGATCGTCTTTCCTTGGCTGGTTTAAGGATCGTACGATCGACGCACTGCACGATGGTAACCGACCTGCCCACCTCGCCATCGGTCGATGAGCTTCCCGCCGTGGTTGATGCGGCAATGATTGCTTGGGCCAAGCGATTCGGACTCATTGTCGAAGGGCTGAAATCATGGCGAGTGCGAGTTTATCTCATTGGCGAACAGAGCCGCTTCCATGCCAACCGGCTTATGCCTATGAATAGCGAGTTTCCCCATGGCTACGCCCTCGGCTATGAAGTTTGGCTATACGATCAACCGACAGACTATTATCGGCGTCATCTCTTGCTTCATGAAGTGACCCATGCTTTGATGATGACAAAGTTGGGGGGGTGCGGGCCCCCTTGGTACATGGAGGGCATTGCCGAGTTGTGCGGGACCCATGCTTGGAAGCAAGCAACGCAAGAATTGCGTCTAGCAACGTTTCCTTCTACCAAGCAGGAAGCACCCCATTGGGGTCGCGTTCGTCTGATTCAAGATGCATTGAAGCAGCAGACGATCCCTTCGATTGAATCCTTATTGAAGGTTGATAACCGCGTGGCCATGTCCGTCGACACCTACGCTTGGGTTTGGGCATTGGCCAAGTACTTAGACAGTCATCCCCGGTATCAGAAACGATGGCGTTCCTTAACCGAGCATGTTTTAGATCCAGAATTTGACAACCGATTCTTAACATCCTACGCAATGGATCGCAACGAACTCGACCTAGAGTGGCGTCTCTTCCTCTCAAGAATTTGCTATGGCTACGATATCGAGCGAGAAGCAATCGTTTTTCTGTCAGGAAAACCACTCCGTGACGAAAGAAGTAAGTCAATATGCTTGGTCGAGGCAAATCGAGGCTGGCAATCAAGCGGTGTCTTTGTCGAGGCGGGAAAGAAGTATTCAATCAGAGCTGAGGGGCGGTTTGTCATTGGCTACGATGCGAATGGCGATCCCTGGCCATGCGAACCGGGGGGCGTCACGCTCGATTACGAAGCAGGTCGGCCCTTAGGTGAATTACTCGCTACGGTCGATTCCGACACGAACGACTTCCTTAAACCCTTTCCGATCGGACTTGGAAGGACGTTGCAGCCAAAACGGTCAGGAACCCTTTATCTGCGGCTAAATGACGCTCCGAATCGACTTCGTGAAAACCGGGGAGCAATCTCGGTAACGATTTCTATCGACTGACTCGATTGACACGAGCCGAGTCCGCCTCGACAATTAGGACTTGCTAGTGAAGTTTCCGACTTAGGTCAATGATTGGAGCAGAGATTGATGTCCAGATCAGGTTGGTAACTAAATAATAGGCTAGCAGAAATTTCATCTACTTAATTTAAGACTGTGACTCGTCACCTAACACGTCGCGACCCACTCGAATGAACCATATAGAAGCAAACGACCCTCAAGTTTGGTCAGCCATCTCCGCAGAAATGGATCGTCAGCAAGATGGTCTGGAAATGATTGCAAGCGAGAATTACACAAGCGCCGCGATTCAACAGGCTGCTGGCAGTGTCTTGACGAACAAATATGCCGAGGGTTACCCGGGGCGTCGCTACTATGGTGGTTGTGAGCATGTCGATGTGGTCGAAGATCTTGCCCGTGATCGAGCCAAAGAATTGTTTGGTGCCGAATTCGCCAATGTCCAACCGCACAGTGGTTCGCAAGCCAACGCAGCTGTCTATCTCGCCTTGCTTGAACCAGGCGACACGGTCCTTGGGCTCGATTTAGCGCATGGTGGGCACCTGACGCATGGCATGAAGCTCAACATGTCGGGTATGCTTTATAATTTTCACTCGTACGGTGTGCGACGTGAAGATTGTCGCATCGACTTCGACCAAGTTGTCAGCTTAGCACGCGAACACAAACCAAAGCTGATTATCGCCGGCGCTAGTGCTTACCCGCGTGAAATACCGCACGGCAAATTCCGAGAAATTGCGGATGAAGTTGGAGCAAAGCTAATGGTCGATATGGCACACTACTCGGGTATCGTCGCTGCTGGACTGCATGATGATCCAGTGAAGGTGGCTGATGTGGTAACGACTACAACCCACAAAACTTTGCGTGGTCCCCGCTCGGGTTTGATTCTTGCCAAGAAAGAGTACGCCAAGGTGCTAAATAGCCGCGTCTTCCCCGGTATTCAGGGAGGTCCCTTGATGCATGTTGTGGCAGGCAAAGCGATTTGCTTTGGCGAAGCGCTTCAGCCAGCCTTCCGACAGTACATGCAGCAAGTGCTCGACAACGCCAAGGTCCTTGCCGAAACACTCCTAGCAGGTGGTCTGAATCTCGTTTCAGGGGGAACTGAAAATCATCTCATGTTGGTCGATGTGACTCCGCTAGGCATTGGTGGCAAAGCAGCCGAAGCGGCGCTCGGCAATTGCGAAATTACGGTCAATATGAACATGATTCCGTTCGATGAACGCAAGCCGATGGATCCTTCGGGGATTCGCGTCGGTACGCCCGCACTAACGACTCGCGGCATGGGATGCGATGAGATGCGAACCATCGGGGGTTCGAAGCTTGAATCGCTTAAGAGCCCCGACGACGATGCCTTGCACACAACAAATCGTAGTCAGG
>CAYGQU010000313.1:0-4281 GCA_964352045.1 uncultured Planctomycetaceae bacterium | reverse complement strand
AGCGTGAGCTAGAAAGTCGTTTTGAAACGTACGTCGAGCAATACTGCATGACCGTTCGGGTCGAAGCGAATCTTACCAAAAAGCTGGCTCGCACGATGATCTTCCCTGCGGCGATTCGTTATCAAAACGAATTGGCCATGACTTGTGCTAACCTCAAGGCAGTTGGAATCGAATTCGATACCAAGACTCTTGATAAAATCACTGGCTTGGTTAAAGAGTTGCAGGACAGCATTATTGAACTAGCCGAAGCGAGTGCCGATGGTTGCGAAGAAATGCGTAAGTGCTGTGATGTCGTTCTGCCAGCCATGCTTAAAGTGCGTGCTGCTGCCGACTCGCTCGAAGCAATCGTAGCCGATGACATTTGGCCACTGCCAACCTACCAAGAAATGCTCTTCATCAAGTAAGTGAAGAGGGTTCCTAAGTAGAGGCAAATTCATGCGAAGCCGTGCGGAATTGGTATCAAACCAGCTTCGCGCGGCTTTTTTCATGTCTGCTTAAAACAGGCGATATGTCACGTTGACAGGGCCCAAGGTTCGACAGGGCAGAGGTGCGACAGGGCAAGTTCAGCTACTTTGTCTGATAAGTGCAGTTCCTAGCTTCTTAGCAATTTCACTTTGTCTCGGAACAATCGACGGCTAGACACATATCCGTAACAGAGTCGCATTGCCATTTTCGCTTTGGGAGGTCAGACTAAGGGTATCCCGCAAATGGTTCTTTCTCCCAGCGAGCCGTATGGCCCAGCGTAAGCTCAATTTCCTGCCGACCAAAGCAACTTTCAAGCTTGGCAAAAAGCTTGGATCGGGGACGGTAGGCATTGTCTACGAGGCGACGAGCCCCGATATTGAAGGTCCCGTCGCTGTCAAGCTTTTGAATCCGGCGGTCTCAGACGAAGCGGCAATTGTCGATCGGTTTGAACGTGAAATTGTCGTTATGGAACGGCTTAACCATCGGCACATAGTACGCAACTATGGAGGTGGACAAATAGATGGCCAACTCTTTTATGCGATGCAATTGCTAAAGCATGGTTCGCTCAAAGATCGGTTAAGGCTCGGGCCACTTGCTTGGCCACAGGTTGCCGCCTATGGTGCACAGGTTGCATCGGCTCTTCAACACGCTCACAACCATGGCATCGTCCACCGAGATTTGAAGCCAAGCAACCTTTTCTTTGATGACAATGGCGATTTGGTGCTAGGTGATTTTGGTATTGCACGCGACATGCAAGCTAAGTCGGACATTACTAACCAGGGAATGACCGTCGGTACGTTTAGCTACATGTCACCCGAGCAGATCACAGCCGACGGAAAAATTTCTGGTCAGGCTGATTTGTATTCGCTTGGATGCTTAATGTATGAAATGCTCACCGGCGAGCTTCCCTTCTCGGGATTGAATTTTGCCCAGGTTTGGGAACAGCATCTCCACCGCGATCCGCCCAGCATTCGGCAAATACAACGTGAGAATTTTCAAAGTCCTCTTTGTCCCGAATGGCTAGAAGCTCTCATTATGAAGCTCTTGGCTAAGGATCCAATGGCAAGGCCTTTCAATGCTCGCTCGGTCGAAAACACGCTATTGGAGCATATGTTCGATGAATTTGGCGAAGAAGAAACCAAGAAGCTAACTCAAATCGACAAGTCGGACTGGGAAAAAATGAACACCAGCGAGTCGCCAAAGACTTGGGTTCTTTGGGTTGCTCTGGCGGTTGCCGCGGCGGTCGTTGCGTGGACTGCCTCACAATGATAAGCGTAAACACGTTGGTTACTTCTGGAGAGCTTGCATGACCATATCGCTCCAAATGGCGTAGCCTTCGTCGGTCAGGTGCAAACCATCTTCACGCAAGAGTTCGGCTCGCGGTGTTCCTTTCTCATTTAACATCGGGGGCCAGATGTCAATGAAGTTGAGTCGATCGTCCGAATCGCAATAGTGACGGATGCGTTGGTTTGCATCCTGAATAATCGGGGCCAGATTCCATCTGGCAAGGCTTGGCTTGATCGCGATAAAGTAGATTTTCGTTTCTGGCAACTTGGCATTGAGCTGATTAACGAATGCTTTGAAATTTACATCGACCTCTTCTGCTGTTTTGCCAGCGTTGATGTCATTGTCGCCTGCATAAAAGACAATGATTCTTGGTTTATGCTTCAGGACCAACAGAGGGAGTTCAGCCGTCGAGTGATGAATCTGCGATCCGCCAAAGCCGCGATTCAATACTGGCCCCTCGAGATCGGGAAACCATTTCTCTAAATCCCAGAGTCGAATGCTCGAACTCCCCAAGAAGACGACTCCACCCGCTACAGGGAGCGTTTCTCGGTCAGACGCTTCAAATTGTTCCATCTGGTCGGCCCACGGTCGCTCGGCCAAGGCTATGCTGCCCAAAACTTGGGTAACCACCAGTAAAAGCAAACCAAAGTGAGGGATTGCCCGGCAATTTGGAGTCATCGGAGACCTTGGACAGGAGAAAAGTATTGGAAATAGCATGCTGTTAGCCTCAGGTTATCGCTTCTCGGAATTGAAGTGCTCCCTTAGAATAACGAGTTTGCCACCCACGGCCAACTCAATCCGATTTTGTCGCGTTGGCATACTGCTAAAGCTGATTTTGACTGAACATGCCCTCCTTTTGAAGAAAGTGAGGGATTACTCAGCCTATGATTTGGCTTGAAGTATGTCGGCACGCACCTAATTTTGGCCTTACTCATATTCACGCAGGCGATTGCATGAAGCACTCATCTGCGAAACGCTATGCCCCCTTCCGACATAATTATTCGTGGTGCCCGAGAGCACAATCTTTGTGGCGTTGATGTCACACTACCACGCAATCAACTAATTTGCTTGACGGGAGTCTCCGGCTCCGGAAAAAGCTCTTTGGCCTTCGATACGCTCTTTGCCGAGGGACAACGACGCTACGTCGAAAGCATGTCAACTTTCGCACGGCAGTTCCTTGGCCAAATGCCTAAGCCTGATGTTGATCATATCTCGGGACTTAGCCCTTCGATTAGCATCGCGCAAAAGCAATCTGGATCGAACCCTCGTTCGACTGTCGGTACGATTACCGAAATCTACGACTTCCTGCGTGTCCTCTACGCTCGGGTTGGTCAGGGTCATTGTCCCGAGTGTGGTGAAGAGATCACAGCACAGTCGCGCGAGCAGATTTTAGGGCGTATACTTTCGCTTCCAAAGGGAGAGAAATTCGTGCTACTCGCCCCCGTTGCTAAGCAACAAAAAGGGGAGCATCGCGATTTGATCGAAGATTTGCAACGCAAGGGTTTCGTACGTGCTCGGATTGATGGCGATGTCGTCCGCCTCTCAGAAGCGCCATCGCTTGATCGCCAAATGCGGCACGATATTGAGGTCGTTATCGACCGATTGGCCAATACGCCGAGCATTCGGGGACGGTTGGCCGAGGGAGTTGATTCCGCATTGAAAATCAGCCGAGGTTCGATCGTCGTCGCCAAAGACTATGATGCTGAGGAGGGGAATAAAAAAGAAAAACCAAAGCCCGTTGATGAAGAGGCACTCCCTTCCTCTTCAAGCAAAAAGAAAAAACGAGGGGGCGGACAGCCGGGCGATTTGGCCCTCTCGGCTGACTTCGCTTGCAATGCGTGTGGACTTTCGTTTGAACCACCAACGCCGCAGCTCTTTAGCTGCAACAGCCCCCAAGGAATGTGCCTCATCTGCGATGGACTGGGAGAATTCTATTCGTTTGATCCGAACCAACTGGTGGATGAACCGACGAAATCATTCGCTAGTGGATGTATTTCGCTTGTGGGCCGTTGGAAAGACTTAAGCCGCTGGAAACGGCATATTTTCAAAGGCGTTGCCGAAACAATGGAGCGAAAGCTCGAACTCGAAGAAGGGACGCTTCTTGAAACCCCGTGGGAAGAAATGTCGACCGAGCACCAAAACTATTGGTTGTGGGGTACCGGCGATGAGCATATCACCTTCACATGGCGGGCTGGCAAAGCAAGTCAAAAGTATGGCGGCCATTTCGAGGGAATTGTTCCTGAGCTTCTCGACAAGTACCGAACCACACAAAGTCAGCCGCAAATCAAGCAGCTTGAAAAGTACATGCGGGTGATTGACTGCCCTGACTGTTGCGGATCGCGACTCAACCCTCAGTCACGCAATGTTCGACTCACGACAACACACAAACGTTTTAAAGATTCGCCTGCCAAAAGTTTACCTGAGGTGAGTGGCCTTGCCATCGATCAAGCAATTGACTTCTTTACTGGTCTGAATCTAGGTAAAGCGCAACAGATCATCGCGGCGGAAGTTTTGAAGGAAGTCACTGGT
>CAYGQU010000312.1:0-4282 GCA_964352045.1 uncultured Planctomycetaceae bacterium | reverse complement strand
GCTTCCGACGAGCCCACACAGCAGCCCGAAATGCCGAGCTTATGCTTGCCCGTGAACGAGCCTTACTTGAAGACCAACAACGTGGTGTTGTCCACCAAGTAGCCGATGCAGTTTCGGAGCTAGATCGAGCGTTTCTTGTCTCGCAGACGAGCTACAACCGACTGATCGCTAGCAAAGAGCAGCTTGCCGCCGTTGAAGCGGCCTTTGATAACGACAAAGCCCCACTCGACTTACTGCTTGAAGCACAACGCAAACGGGCCGAGGCGGATTCACGTTACTATCGTGGTTTGGTCGAATACGCTATTGCCCTGAAGAATGTCCACTTTGCCAAGGGTTCGTTGTTAGAGTTTGATGGTGTCCATTTGGCCGAAGGCTCCTGGCCTTGCAAAGCTTACAGCGATGCCTCGAAGCTTCGCTCGCTTCGTGGCGATCGCAAGCCTTTGAACTATGCATCACAACATGCACCCATTGTATCGCGAGGAGATTTTCCGCAAAACCAAATGCCAACGGTTAATGAATCGTCATGGATTCCAGAGGAAATGACTCCTGAGCTGCCCGGACCAACCCCCGCAGTTCCCTCCTCGCCAGAAATTATTGAGCCAAGCCTTTTACCCAATTCCGCCAATCCGATCGATCTTTCAAAGCAAAACATGAAACGGAATCAGGAAAAACAACCGGCTCCACCGAAGCAAAAACGAGCCGAAAGTTGGCTCTTAGGGACCGACGCAAGTGCTTCTTTGTCAAATCGTGAAGCGGAATCAAGCGATTCTGTTCGTTAGTAGGGCGAATTTTAGTCGGTACTAATTGTGGCCATGATCTCACAATTCTTGCCCCGATCCTCTTTCGATCTCTGTCGTTATTCTTAGCAGTGGTTTTTTTCTGCTCCGCGTGCCGGCTGATTATAAAAAGTATCTCAGCGACATGAATGACCCGCTTGTGTACTAGTAGCCCATGCTTCCACAACATACCAAGCATTTTCGGAATGCATTGGTTCGCGCTGGTGTAATTAGGTATACTTGAAGGCTTGTTCCTATACCTACTGTTTACTCATCTGATGAACCTTCACTTTCGACAGCATTTGGTAAAAATGACCATGACCTCGACAAGTCACATCGCTCATGTCACGATGAGTATCGCTGTACTATTTGCCTCAACACAACTGTCCGCCCAGGACTCACAAAATAACGGACCGATTGGAGAAAAAATGGATGCCCCTTACGATATGAATTCGTCGGATGTTAGCAAATGCCCCGTTATGGGAGGTAGTCAACGACCAATGACCGCCGGTGCTTACTCAAATTCCGATTGGTGGCCTGATCAACTGAATCTCAAAATCCTCCACAAAAATTCCCTTAAGGGAAATCCCATGGGAGAAGATTTTGACTACGCCGAGGAATTTGAGAAGCTCGACCTCAAGGCCTTAACAAAAGATCTTGATGAGCTGATGACGACCTCCCAAGATTGGTGGCCTGCCGATTATGGCAATTATGGCCCTCTGTTCATTCGAATGGCATGGCACAGTGCTGGTACCTATCGCATTCACGACGGACGTGGAGGGGCAAGCTACGGCACACAACGCTTCGCGCCGCTCAACAGTTGGCCCGATAATGCCAACCTCGACAAAGCACGTCGATTACTCTGGCCGATTAAGCAGAAATATGGACGAAGTATTTCCTGGGCTGACCTCATGATACTCGCTGGCAACCGCGCACTTGAAACTATGGGTTTCGAGACCTTTGGTTTTGCAGGCGGGCGTGCCGACGTGTGGGAACCACAAGAAGATATCTATTGGGGACCCGAAAGCGAATGGCTCGGTGACAAACGTTACAGTGGTGATCGCAACCTTGCGAATCCGCTTGCGGCAGTTCAGATGGGATTGATCTATGTGAATCCTGAAGGACCCAATGGCAAACCCGATCCGATCGCTGCTGCCATAGATATTCGTGAGACCTTTGCCCGAATGGCAATGAATGACGAAGAGACGGTAGCCCTCATTGCTGGCGGCCATACGTTTGGCAAAGCTCACGGTGCTGCCAACCCAGAAGAGTACATAGGTCCCGAACCAGAAGGGGCATCGATTGAAGAGCAGGGCCTAGGTTGGAAGAACAGTTTTGGTACTGGTAATGCGGAAGCTACCATTACCAGTGGCCTCGAAGGGGCTTGGTCAACTTCGCCAACCGAGTGGTCCAATTCCTACTTCGATAACCTTTTTGGTTACGAATGGAAATTGACAAAAAGCCCAGCAGGTGCTCAGCAATGGATTCCCGAGGATGCGTCGGCTGAGGGGACGGTGCTTGATGCCCACGATCCATCGAAGTCGCATGCCCCCATCATGTTTACTACGGACCTTGCTTTGAAGATGGACTCGATCTACGGACCCATCTCGAAGAGATTTCACGAAAATCCCGATCAGTTTGCCGATGCTTTTGCCAAAGCTTGGTACAAACTGACGCACCGCGACATGGGACCTGTCACGCGATGCCTAGGCCCCGATGTGCCAGAAGCTCAAATTTGGCAAGATCCGGTTCCAGTTGTCGATCATCCCTTAATCGACGCCAATGATATCGTGAACCTCAAGGGAAAACTCCTTGCATCGGGCCTTACGATTTCGGAGCTTGTCTCAACCGCATGGGCATCGGCTTCGACCTTCCGTGGTTCCGACTTGCGTGGGGGAGCCAACGGGGCACGCATCCGACTTGCTCCTCAAAAGGACTGGAAAGTTAATAACCCTGCGGAACTAGCAAAAGTGCTAACAACGCTCGAAAAGGTCCAGTCCGAATTCAACGCGTCGCTTTCGGGTGGCAAAAAAGTTTCGCTGGCTGATGTGATTGTACTGGGGGGCTGTGCGGCTGTTGAAGCTGCTGCCAAAAAGGGAGGACATGATATCGTCGTTCCTTTCACACCTGGTCGAACAGATGCGACGCAAGATCAGACCGATACCGAGTCGTTTGAACCACTCGAACCCATGTCGGATGGTTTTCGTAACTATGCGGGACAGTCACCCAACATTCCTGCCGAAGAATTGCTTGTTGATCGGGCCAGTTTGCTGACACTCAGTGCGCCAGAAATGACAGCTTTGGTTGGCGGCTTACGCGTACTGAAGGCTAATGCTGATGGCTCGCAACTTGGTCTCTTCACCAAGCAACCTGAAACGCTTACCAACGATTTCTTTGTCAACTTGCTCGATATGGATACCAAATGGGAACAGTCACCCAAGTGCGAGCACTTCTTTGAAGGCAAAGATCGCAAGTCAGGCAACGTGAACTGGACCGCTAGCCGAGTTGACCTCATTTTCGGTTCCAACTCACAACTGCGTGCGATCTCAGAGGTCTATGCAAGCGAAGACGCAAAACAAAAGTTTGTCGAAGACTTTGTCGCCGCCTGGGATAAAGTGATGAACCTCGACCGTTTTGACTTGGATCAATCAAGGTAACGGTTACCTAAGCTCATCCTATTTAGCCCAAGCAACAGAACCGTGTTGGAGTCTACCAAGGGGTGCCAATTGAAAAATTGGTACCCCTTTCTCGTTATTTATACGGCTATTTACCTTGTTGTGATCAAAAACAGGGGGCTACTCTCTCGACAGCAAGCCCACACTCTCGATGATGTTAGGCATGACAAGTAGTCGACTTTTTTGGAAATTATTCCTTGGCTTCACCGCCATCAACCTCTTGACGACTGCTACGCTTCTCATCACGACGTGGCGTTGGCAAGAGGATAGTACTTATGCGCTCGTAGAACGAGAGCTAAAAACGTCAGCCAACTTAGTTGCCGAGCTAGCAAAAGATTGGCTTTCTGATGAATCACTTGCCGAAAATAAACAACTGACCAAGCAGCTCGACAAGCAATTGGCCCAGATTAGCCAACAAGAGAAGATTGAAATCTCGCTTTATAATGCCAAAGGAGAGCAGGTTTATTGCACGCCCGACTATCCACTTGATTCTAATTCAAAGGTTCTTGTTCAACTGGCAATTGAACGAGGCAGTGCAACCCGCTGGGCCGATCCGAAGCAGACAGGTAACCTGTCTAAAATCAGCCAACCCGAGGCATTAGCAAATGAAGAATCCCCGACAGCAAATAGATCAAAGAATCTCAAAACCAAAGAAACTTTCTTATACAACGTATACGGCCTTCGAGTTGTTGATGCCAACAAGCAACTAGTTGGGGTGGTTGGAACTGCCCAAGGATATGAGTCGATTAAGCTTTCGCTTGCGTCGCTTTGGCAGCTCTATGCGATTTGGGGCTTAATTGCGGGACTCTTAGTCATTGGTATCGGCTATGG
>CAYGQU010000311.1:0-4304 GCA_964352045.1 uncultured Planctomycetaceae bacterium | reverse complement strand
CAACCCGAGGCAGCCAACTTGACAACGACATGCTTCATGTCACCCGGGGCCATGAATTGCCCTTTTTTTACGTTCACCGGCTTGCCCGTCTTGGCCGCCGCGACGAGCAAGTCGGTCTGCCGAGCCAAGAAAGCGGGGATCTGAAGCAAATCGCAAACTTGCCCAACCGCTTCGGCTTGATGTGACTCATGCAAGTCGGTCGTTACCGGCAAGCCAGTAACCTCTTTGACTTTCTGGAGTATACGCAAACCTTCGTCGATGCCTGGCCCCCGATAAGCATCCACGCTGGTTCGATTTGCTTTATCAAACGAAGCTTTGAAGATAACCGACAGGTTGAGTCCTACAGCCGCTTTTTGAATCTCATCGGCTATGTGGAGTGTCAGTTCCTCCGTTTCTATCACGCAGGGACCAACGATCAGTAACAAGGGTTGCCCGGTGCCACAAGTATAAGGGCCTATCGAAGCGATTGACGATTGAGACAAGGGAAGCCTTCCTGGCAAAGTAGGGTATGGTACATGTTAGTACTTATTCTACCCGCTTACGCCGCTAAGCCAACCTGCCAAGACGATGAGACAGGCTATCTAGCGAACCAATTGTTGTGCCACGGCAGGGGTCACCAAAACACGCAATCGCTTTGGTACAACCGATAACTCCAACGGCAAAACACCCCCCGGATCGCCGTCAAGCTGAAACGGGATTTCATACCCTTCGGCTGACTCGATCCGGCAGCTTTTCACTTTTGTTGTCTTAACGCTAGGCAGTTGGTGATGCCGATTACGGAGGATATGCAACAGATACCAAAAAGCGGCTCTCAGCTGGCCACGTTCGAGAATACAAAGATCGAGCAGTCCATCGACACCACTCGCCTTTGGCGCGATCTGCAGCCCCGAGGCATAACGAGGCAAATTAACACCAAAGAACCAACTCCCTTCGATTGGCTCGATCGAAGCATCATCGGAACCAATTCCTGTAATTCGGATCTTCTCATAACGATACCGGCTGATGGCTTCTAAGATAGGGCGGGCGTAGGACAGATGATTAATGTTGCCTTTTTTAGATGCGACTCGCATCGCGTGAAGACGATGAACCACATCGGCGTCAAAGCCAGCGCTGGCAAGCAGGCTAAAGAGTCGGCCGTTGGCTTCACCCGCATCCAACCTTACAGTCAAACCTTTGCTTACAAGTCGCGCAAGATCAGACGATCGACGGTTCAATTGCAAGTAGCCCGCCATGAGGTTTTCAGTACCTGCTGGCAAAATAGAGAGGGTGGTTCCGAGTCGGGTATTATTGAGCGCCGCGCCAAACGTTCCATCGCCGCCGACAGTAATAACACATCGCAACAATTCAGGGGGAGTGGCATCGACCGTTTGTCGAAGTTCTTCAAGATCACTGATTTGTCTTATCTCGAAGCCCCGCGATTCGAGCACCCCTGTCGTCTCATCGGCAATAAGTTTGCGAGGCGAGGAACCAGACGTTCGATTGATTAAAATCAAAACCAGCCGAGCCGAATCAGGCAAATACTCGGCCTGCAAAGCTTGGGGCAGATCGCTGACCAGCTGCTTTTCGCTTGACTTCCAATCGGCTTCGAGCATGTCGAAATCTTTTCGATGCGGTGTTATTGAGCTATCAATCGAATCGTTGCGGAAAAGAGGATTTAGCCACTCGTCTCATTTTAATACTCTTGGAGGCATGCTGCGACTCCGATTGCCTTACGACCTGCAAAGTGTGCAATAGAGCTACGGAGGTAGCAAATTAGTACACCATATGGCCATTCAAGAAGCTTGTCGGCCCGAGCATCTCGTTTCGAGACTCACTTCAGAAAACCCTAAAACATACGATACCAATAGCTTAGGTCCAATGTAAGAATGCCCGATATGGGACACTCCCTGGCACGAAGTGTGCAATTGTCTAGAGCGTGGTGATTCGACAATTACTCTTTGGAATCAGAACCACCCTCAAAAGCGCTGGCCCGCGGCGCCTCGGATGAACTTTGTTTTGCTGGCTGTTTTGCCCCTGGCCACCAGAATACGTCGGTAGGTTGCCGACCCATCCGAGGCCCCGCTTTTTTTATGTTAACAACGCCGTAAATCGAATTACAGAGACGATCAAGCACGGCTGGCGATCAAGCACGGCGACATCGCATCAAGGCGATGCCACTGAGCACCATAAAGATCGCGGCTGGCTCAGGCACTGCAGCACTCGTGGAGTTGCTGAAAGAAGTCACGGCAAAGTTTGAAACCCACAAGTCGTAGTCCGCTTGATCGACAATGCCATTGCCATTGCCGTCGGCTTCCGCTTGGGTTGTCGAGCCGAGTGAATCTCGCCAAACCGAGTAATCGGCAGCATCGACGATTCCATCGAAATTGTAGTCAGCGTCATCAAAAGTAAGTTCGATGATCGTGGTAATGTTGACAAGGTTTTCATCCATGATGTTATTTACAGGATTCCAATCGATCACGGGTAAATTATCGAAGGGGGATCCTGCATTAACTCGCGGAAGCGCGGCTATTGCATCGACTATGTCCATCCCATCGCCTAAGACTCGACCAAAAACGGTAAATCCACCATTTTGGTTGTCGAGGTTAGCAGCGTTGTTGCCCAGATTAAAAAACCATTGGCTCGTTGCCGAGTCGGGTCCCGCGGCAGTTTTTGCGTAAGCGATCGTCCCACGGACGTTAGTAATTCCAAATTCATTGACAACAGGGTCGTCCGTCGGAACCGAAGCAACGCCATTCGCATCGGTGAACTTAAATCCTCCCCCCTGCACGACAAAGCCGGGGACACTTCGATGGATGAAAGAGTCGTTCCAATCACCATCGTTCAGATAGTTCATGAAATTCGCAACGCTAGCGGGCGTTGCGGTGTCGTAGAGCCGAACGTCGATGTCGCCCATGACGGTTTGGTAGCGCACAATGGTCGCTTCGGCTGGCACTGCAACGAGCAGCAATACCCCAAGGACAAATGACCTTGTGAGTGCGATAAAACGGTAGCGAGTACAGCCCGTGAAGGATGAGTACAGATTCATAGCCAGTTACATTTTCAAGGATGCCAATTCAAGTTCCAATTCTTACAGCTACCAACAAGCGTTGCTTCGACACGTTCCTATGCCAAGATAAGCCCTCTCCTGCTGCAAACTTTAGTGGGGGAAAGGAGATTCGTTAGGTGTCCCCTAAGTTTATCCCGTAATAACCCAAGCGTCGAATAATCGGCCAAAAGAAGCCCCATTCGGCCCTCAGGACCCGAATTTAAGGCATAAACGTGCTGCATGAACTCTATATTTCTGGCTCTGAGTGTTGGGGAGATGGTAGAGTTAAACTTGACATGCCATTCGGCTAAAACAATAATGCCATATGGCGAGATCGTTATTTTCAGTCGTTGGGTGAACAGACAGGTTTTACACAAATGGACAACACTCTTTCCGTTGCAGAGTTCATGGGTGGTAATTCGGTGGTGGGGTCGCCCCAGTCGGATTTTGATTTCATCGAGATCCTTCGTAAGGGACTGAATCCTTTGGTGATCTCTTCCGTCGTTCGCGCTTCTTCGCTGAGTGAAGAGATGATCTTCAAATCACTTCGCATTCCAGCTCGAACCGCTGCGCGTCGCAAAGCAAAGTCCGAACCTTTTAAGACATCCGAGTCGGAATCCATCTATCGATTTAGCCGGGTCTTGGTTACTGCCCAAGAAGTATTGGGAAGTAAAGAAAATGCAAAGCAGTGGGTCTTAACCAAGAACACCGCGTTAAACGGTGAGCGACCTATTGATTTACTCGACACAGGAATTGGATCTGAAGATGTGATTGATGTTCTCCACCGGATTGAACAGGGAGTTTATAGCTAGCTATGAACCTCTGGCGGATTGGTAACAGAAATTACCAGGCAACTACTTTTTCTGGTAAGGGTGCTGAGATAGCTAGTGGTAGATGGAATTACAAAGGG
The DNA here is from genome assembly GCA_964352045.1 of uncultured Planctomycetaceae bacterium. Lineage (GTDB taxonomy): Bacteria > Planctomycetota > Planctomycetia > Pirellulales > Lacipirellulaceae > CAYGQU01. The sequence continues at coordinate 369 of CAYGQU010000311.1, read as the reverse complement.
CACTCGGTTGTGTATGCATCGGAAAGCCTGTCGCTTGCCATCCTTGAACTCTTCGTACATCTCCCGCACAACCTACTGCCTGATAATTTGCTGACCTATCGGGCTCAACTCCCCGATTCGGTTTCTGTCGAAGCCGTTAACGTTGCAGAACTTCCCAGCAATTGGAATCGATACCCTGGTCCCGATACTTTGAAAGACCTAGGCACCGACTGGATCAAAAGGGGATCATCCTTAGTGCTGAAAGTTCCCTCGGCAATCAATCCCCATGAATCGAACCTGTTGCTAAATCCCAGCCATCCGGAAATGGATCAATTGGTGATGGTCTTAAACGAGCCATTTCACTTTGACTCAAGAATGATTGGCAAATAG
>CAYGQU010000310.1:0-4319 GCA_964352045.1 uncultured Planctomycetaceae bacterium | reverse complement strand
GCTGTGTGATTAGCCAAGCTTCCGCTTCGATGTTACTCGAGAAACTTCAAGGGAAAACAATTGACGAAGTAAAAGCCTTCACGGCTGAGCAAATGCTTGAGCTTTATGGCCCCCGTTTGACGCCCAATCGCCAAAAGTGCTGCTTGCTTTCCTGGCGAGTAATTCAACAGGCGATTCATTCGCCCGTTTGAGATGCCAACAAAAACAAGAATCTCACCGATTCTCAAGCCCCCCTCCTTAGCCTCTCTCCCGAAAACGGGGGTGGGGAATTGGCTAGCTTCCATGAGCAAAAACCCTCCTTCATCTTCCGCCGCCAACTTGCTTCAAGAATCGCTGCGTGATGACTTCCCTATTTTGCAGCAAAAGGTGCATGGGGATAAACCGTTGGTGTTTCTGGATAGCGCGGCAAGTAGTCAGCGCCCCCGGCAAGTTATCAACGCAATTAGCAGCTTCTATGAGAACGACTACGCTAATGTTCATCGTGGCATTCATGTCCTTAGCGAGCGAGCGACCGATGCCTATGAAGTAGCTCGTACTAAACTGAAAAACTTCATCAATGCCGAGCATTCACATGAAGTGATTTTTACCGGAGGAACTACGGCCGGCATTAACGCTGTTGCGCGCAGCTGGGGAGATTCCAACGTAACGGCGGGGGATGAAATCTTGCTCACGCCGATGGAGCATCACTCGAATCTGATCCCCTGGTTTCAACTTGCCGAACGAACTGGTGCAGTTATCAAGCACCTTCCGATGACTGAAGAGGGATTGCTGAAAATTGATCGTCTGGACGAAGTGTTGACTGAAAAGACGAAGCTTGTTGCCTTTACGGCGGTCAGCAACACTCTGGGTACGGTGAATCCTGTTCAAACAATTTGCGAAAGGGCAAAAGCAGTTGATGCCGTTACGCTTGTCGATGCTGCCCAAAGCGCGCCGCACATGGTGACCGACGTGCAAGCGATGGGGGTCGATTTTCTTGTCATGAGTGGGCATAAGCTATGCGGCCCCACAGGGATTGGCGTTCTTTATGGACGTGAGGAATTGCTCGAAGCGATGCCACCCTTCATGGGAGGGGGCAGCATGATCAATCGGGTGGAACTGAATCGCTTTACGCCCGCCGCGTTGCCTGCCAAGTTCGAAGCGGGAACACCGCCAATTGCCCAAGCGGTTGGTCTGGCTGCGGCAATTGATTATCTCGATGCCATTGGCATCGAGTCGATTCATTCCCACGAGCAAGCATTGATCGCGCGAGCTTGGGATCAACTTTCAACGATCGAAGGGCTTCGTCTGCTTGGTCCCGATCCAACCGTCCATGGGCCGTCGTGTCGTGCAGGACTGGTTAGCTTTGTTTTGGATCGCCCTCATGCCCATGACATTGCCCAGTTGCTCGATCAATCGGGGATTGCTGTGCGGGCGGGGCACCACTGTACCGAGCCGTTGCATGCACAGCTTGGCATCTCTGCTAGCACCCGAGCGAGTTTCTATTTGTACAATACGCCCCAAGAAATCGACATTTTTGTCGAAGCTTTGCGTGCAGTTCAGTTCCGTTTTCGCCCCAGCGGACGGCGTCGAAGGGGGCGAGAAAGCTAACTTTCAACTCGATTGGGCGTGTAAACCTCGTAAAATAGCTATTTTTACCTCCCTTGCTCCATGAAAGCATGATGCCCCCCTCTCGACTTTTAGGATGAACGGGTCGCTTATCCCGCGTTGTCGAGCCCTTACATGCTAGCTACAATACGCCGTTTAACATTGCCGTCTACTTTCAGCCGAAATATTGGTATTTAACGTCTCTGCTCCCGCTTTGTGCTCGATGTGCTCAGACGAACCACCACCAAAGACCGATACACGACACTATGAGATTTTGGCTACTCGATAAGATCGAAGAATTTGAGCCTAACAGTCGGCTCGTTGCTTCGAAACAAGTGACTTACAGTGAGGAATACCTACAGGATCATTTCCCGGAGTTTCCGGTTTTGCCGGGCGTGTTTATGCTTGAAGCGGCAACGCAAGCATCGGCCTGGTTACTACGTCTGAGTGAATCGTACGCTCACAGTATCATTTCTCTCAAGGAAGCCAAGAACATTAAGTACGCAGACTTTGTTAAACCAGGATCGAGGCTCGACATTAGTGTCGAACTCATCAAAAAAGAGGACCGCGATGCCACGCTAAAAGTCGTTGGTAAAGTGGGCGAATCGACCAGCTTAAGTGGCCGACTTGTAGTCGAGCGATACAACTTAGTCGATGAAGACCCCTCGAAAGCAGAGCTCGATGCCCAGGTCTTAAATTATTTGCGTGGAGTCGAAAAGAACATTTGCCAAGGGATTGCAATCGCGAGTTGATTGATTATTTCCTACCTACGGTTTTGGAACAAGAGTTTTACCTAGCTGGGCGATTTCGTTTAACGTAATCTCCCTCAACCATTTTCCCGCGGGCTTAGCTCGTACCAACTAAAGACGAAGAGACGAAATAACATGTCCACCAAAGAAGAAATTTTCGCCAAGGTGCAGGAAGCACTCGTTGACGCCCTCGGTGTGGAGGACGATGAAGTCACGCCTGAAGCGACTCTTACCGGCGATCTCGATGCAGAAAGCATCGACTTTCTTGACATCGTGTTCCGTCTTGAAAAGTCGTTCAACATCAAGATCGAACGGGGCGAACTTTTTCCCGAAGATATTCTCACCAATACCGACTATGTCAGCGGTGGCAAGCTGAACGACCTGGGCATGGAAAAGCTCAAAGAGCGTATGCCATTTGCTGATCTTTCAAAATTTGAAGCTGATCCGCAGGTCCAGAATCTAGGTAAGCAACTCACTGTGCAAGACATGTGTAATTTTGTCGAACACAAGATGGCCTGATTTTCATCCAACGAGAATTCTTTTTACTTCGATTTTTGTATGCGCTGGTTTTGGGTTGATCGTTTTACCGAGTATGTCGCTGGCTCGCACGCTGTCGGCTTAAAGGGTGTTGCGCTTTCGGACGAATACTTGCACGATCATTGGGATGCCTACCCGGCGATGCCCAATTCGCTCATTGCCGAGGGAATGGCACAAACGGCTGGCCTCTTGGTTAGCGAGCTTTATAATTTCCAAGAACTTGTTGTGTTGGCGAAGTTCACTAAGCTTTCGTTCAACGGATTAGTCCGCCCTGGCGAAACAATTCGCTATCGTGCTGAGATTGGTCGACGAATGGAAGCGGGTGCCCAGTGCATGGTCACCGGTACCGTATTCGATGGTACCACCGGCAGCGAAGGACATTTACAGGCTGAAGCCGAAATCTTTTTTGCCCGGCTCGCATCGGGCGATAACGAAGTGGCCAAAGCCAAGGGCTTTCCCGCCCGACTGTTTGACCCGATCGATCTGAATCGTTGGCTGCTAACGACCGATGTCTTCACCGTCGGTGTGAGGGAAGATGGCTCGAAAATGAAGCCCGAGGATTACGGTTTACCTTGCTTATCAGCCAGTTCGTAGGATTCGCTGTGCGGACCGTGGTGAAGAGATTCTAGCTGCTGGCATTGAACCCAAACAAACCTAACCATCTCATAACAGTCCGCTGTGCGGATCCCACGGAATGGTTCGGCTTGATTCCGAACCGATAAAACGGAAAATGTATTTTTCGTTCCTTACTTAACCCCTCAAACCTTCTGAGCATCTTATGCGTAGGCGTGTCGTTGTCACTGGAATTGGCTGTGTTACACCGCTTGGGCGCACAGTGGATGAACTCTGGGGTAATTTGCTCGAAGCAAAAAGCTCGGTAGGTAAGACCTCGCTTTTTGATGCCTCGGCGTTTCCTACACAAATTTCTTCGGAAGTACGCAATTGGTCGATTGAATCGGTTGGCGAAGATCCTTCCGTTTGGGCCGAGCGTGGCCGCCACACTCAGTTTGCCGCTGGTGCGGCACGGCAGGCTTTCAACGCCGCTGACCTTAGGACAACCACCCAGGGTGGAACGCTCGATCCGACACGACTAGGGGTTTATCTCGGAGCAGGCGAAGGGCAGCAAGACTTTGCCGCCTTTAGCAAAATGATGATTGCTGCGATGGCTGGTGGTGAACTCGATGTCGCCCGTTTTGTTCGCGAAGGGCTCGACAAACTCGATCCGCAGAAAGAACTGGAACAAGAGCCGAATATGCCTGCTGCCTACTTGGCAGCAATGTTCGATGCCCAGGGGCCCAACTCAAACTGCCTTACCGCATGTGCGGCCAGCAGCCAAGCGATTGGGGAAGCGACCGAGATCATCCGTCGTGGTGATGCCGATGCCATGCTCTCAGGTGGTTGTCACAGCATGATCCATCCTTTCGGCGTCACTGGCTTTAACCTCCTGAC
>CAYGQU010000309.1:3336-4339 GCA_964352045.1 uncultured Planctomycetaceae bacterium | reverse complement strand
ATCCAAACGATCATGTCAACATGGGGCAGTCTTCCAATGACACGTTCCCCACAGCAATGCACATCGCTGCCGTTCAGCAGCTCAGCAAGAAACTCATTCCTGCTCTCGAACGCTTGGCAGACGAACTCGATAAGAAGTCAAAGTCATGGGATGCGATCGTCAAGATTGGACGAACGCACTTGATGGATGCCACCCCAATTCGCGTCGGTCAAGTCTTTGGTGGCTATGCGGCGCAAGCCCGATATTCGGCCATTCGTGCTGGAAGGGCGTTGGCCCGAATGCTTGAAAACATGCCCATCGGTGGCACTGCCGTCGGCACCGGAATTAACACTCATCCCGAATTTGCAGCAAAAGTGTGTTCCGTTCTGAGCAAAGAGCTGGGGGTTGAATTCCAAGAAGCTGAGAACCATCCCGAGGCCCAAGCGGCTAAGGATTCGTTTGTCGAAGCCCACGGCGAACTCAAAGCAATTGCCGTGTCAATTTCAAAAATAGCGAACGATATTCGACACCTGGGTAGCGGCCCTCGCTGTGCGTTGTTTGAACTTTCACTCCCTGCTACGCAACCAGGCTCATCGATCATGCCGGGCAAGGTGAACCCCGTGATCTGCGAAAGTGCGATGCAAGTCGCTTGCCGAGTGATTGGAAACGACGCCACGGTAACAACCGCTGGCCTTGGTGGTGTTGGCTCGTTGTTTGAACTGAACGTCGCCATGCCGGTGATGATTGATGCCTTTATCGAATCGACCGAATTGTTGGCAAATGTAGCAAACGTTTTTGTCGATAAGCTGCTGATTGATTTGGAAGTGAACGAAGAGCGTTGCCGTGAGCTGATTGATCAATCACTCATGATGGTTACTTCGCTGGCCCCGATTGTCGGTTATGAGAAGTCGGCAGCCCTTGCAAAACAAGCGTTCAAGTCAGGCCAAACAATTCGTCAACTTTGCCTCGAAGAAGGAATCCTCCCCGAGACAGAATTAAACGAAGCCCTCGATCCACGCAGCAT
>CAYGQU010000309.1:0-3326 GCA_964352045.1 uncultured Planctomycetaceae bacterium | reverse complement strand
CGAGCCCCACGCTTAATGAATTTTTTATTCATGTATTACGAAGAGTAGTCCCCCTCGGCAAGGAAGCCGAAACTTGAAACGACTCAAAATCAAAATGATAACCTTCTATTCAGCAGCAAGCTTGCTGTTGCTAGGAGGGTGTGTATTTACCGTTCGAGCCGATCCTCCCGAGCCGATGCCGCCATTGCCTTGGTCGAGTGAAGAGCAAATCACACCGCTTATTGGCAAAGCTTCATCCGAAGTACAGCAAGAGGATACCAATTCGATTAGCAATGCGTTTCAGCTTTCTTTCCATCCTTCGATGCCTAAGGAAGCCAACAACGATATTGCCGAGAAACTAAAATCCGTTTCAACCCAAATGGATGAAATCGAATCGCGGCCTTATGCTTCCCGGCGCGATACGCCTGTTGACCAAGCCAACCCAACCATCTTGCAACTCGAGCGTATTGCCGCCGACACCAAGACGATTCATGCCCTGGGAAGATTAATAAACCGATGTCAAAATGTTTTAACCGCCGATCTCGCTAGCAAATCTTTATCCGATAAAGATCGACAAAGCATCAATCACATCACCGCCTGGGCTTACACCACGCGAGGACAAGCTCGCTATAACACAGGCCAATTCGATGAAGCGATTCATGATTTTACGGCAGCCACGGTTTTTGATCCTTTTCATTTGAATGCTTATCTTATCCGCGGCACAATAAATGCCGAGTTAGCCACACATAAATCTAAGCAAGAAGCTTTAACGGATTTTAATCAAGTGCTAAATCTCAAGCCCGATCATCTGATCGCATTAAAGAACCGGGCGACCCTCTTGCTTGAACTCAAGGAACCGGGAAAAGCACTACAGGATGGTCAACAGGGAATCGACATTTGGAGTGAACAGTCGATTCGATCCGCCGATTTGATAGTTTCTCTGCATGAGTTAGCCGGCAATGCTTTGCTACAGTTGAACCGTCGTGACGAGGCAATCGAAGCCTATAGCCTTGCACTACGATACGATCAAGAGTCATCTATCGTCAGACTACGACGCGGTGCTTTGTTGGCCGCATTAGGTGAATACCAATTGGCCATCGACGACTTGTTAGCCTCGCTCAAATCGCCAAAAGCAACGAATCTTGAATCGGCCGAAGCGTATCGTTGTTTGGCTTGGCTTTTAGCCACATGCCCTGATGCAAAATATCGTGACCCCCACAAAGCAGTCGAATCAGCGAACCGAGCGGTAATGTTATCGACAGCCGATAACCCGAACCTCTACGCAACCTTGGCGATTGCTCATGCAGCGGCAGGCGATTTTGAGCAAGCGATCACTTACCAGCAAAAGGTCGTCTTGGCGACGACCGCAGTTACTGAACATGAGTCGGCACTACAAAGGCTCAATGAGTTCAAGCAAGGGATAGTCGTCGAGCTAGCCAATCTCGTTGAATCAAAAAATTTACGGCACGCTAATTATCAAGAGATTACGCAATAGTAACTGTCGATTGCAACAAACGCCGCGGTGTCATCCTAGTCTGTAACGTGTTGTTTGCAGCTAAAACCAATTGCAATCGTGGCTAATAACAAAGCCGTTGGTTCTGGCACCGCAATGGAAGACACCTCGCTACTAAGTGGATTTGACATCCCATAATTGCTCACCCAAGTGCTGTACTGTGCCATGCCGATGATGCCTCCGTCGATGTCGTTTGGTAAGGTTCCTGCTATTGAACCGACGGAATCTCGCCAAACCGTATAGTCTGCGGCATCGACCGTACCATCCTCGTTATAGTCGCCCGCCAGTTCTTCGGACGACGGGCTTTCAAAAATAGAGACGCTTGCTCTCAATCGCAAATTGTAAGTAATCGGGCTAGCTCCCGTATTATTAAATTCATGTGAGAGTTCAAACTGACTATTTAACTCATCGCCTGTGGGAGGAGCAGCTAGGAATAATGAATCAACATCATATGGGTCATTTGCCCCGCCGGGGTCGTTCAGATCAACATCCGTTGAATGGAGCCTAATGCTAGCAAAAGCATTCCCTTCGTCACCCACTTCCGAAAGGATACCAGCGTTAGCACTAAGCGGATCGAGATAGACGTTTGCCGTCGAAAAGGGATCGAGCACCAATTCAAAATCGTAATACCAGCTACCACCAAAGGAAGTATCAGCCGGGATATCACCGTAGACGTAGATCTCGGCATAGTCAAAAAATTCATCTTCCACGCCATCATAATGTTCGATCGACGATTCGGCGGTAACGCCAAAGACCGTTTCATCATCGTAAATTGCATCACTTGGCCAAGCCGATCCATCCCAGGTTTGCGTGATTAGATTATTCGGTAACGAAGTGCCGGTACCCGAGTCGGCGTTGATTCCTTCACCCAATGTGGTCCAAGTGTGGGTACCTGAAAAGAAATCAACGTAAAAACTACTTTCAAGATCATCGACACTAACATAAGCATCCCAGGCAGAGAGGTTGCTAGCAGAGAGTAGCCCCAACGCAAACGATGCCGCCACAGTTAGTGAAATTCGAGTTCTCTTGAAAAGACAGAAGGCGGAATTGCTCATCGAAATTTATGCTCCAAGAGAAAGGGGACTCAGCAAAAGGAAGAGTCTCTTCATGCTAGATTGCCAAGATCTTACCCCTTACCTCATGAGAATTTCAAACCATTTAGGGAGTTTCTAATAATTAGATGCTCGCTTTATCATGCTTAGCTATTGCCTATGCGCAACTGAGACTGGTCTCGAATCCCTACTGCCACTCATCTGCATTGGGATAGAAGGACCAAATGAACTATCGCCATTTGGTAGTTTGGGTAATTTCTGTCGATTTTATCGGTTATTTCGTAAATAAGGATCAGGTTGAGCGGGGCGTTGTCCGATGAAAACAAAGCTGGGTGAAATCCTTCTCAACGGAGGACTCGGTTACCTGGCTCGTCGAGACATCTCGTCATGTTCAATTAGGACTTGGTTCTGCTATGCGTTACTTAATTGCTATTTTGATTTTAACTTCATCCATATCCTCGGTTTGGGGTCAAGGGATTGCCTACGTTGGTGATACGGCTTCGATCAACCAAGAGCAGCTCAACTCGCCATCGCTTCCCTCTCCGCTTGCCGAGCGTCCGATGGCTCGTCAACAGTTTTCCGGCTTCCCCTTGTCCAGGCAAGCTACGGAAAAAGATCGTCGTACCGACGAGTACTTGCAACAGGTTCAGTACACGCGGGCAGCAAAGGTAAAGCAATCCGCAAGCCAAGAAACACCTACGAAGAAGAGTTCCTTCTTTAGCAAAATGAAGCCTACTTGGCTCTTTGGTGAAGAGAAGCAAATGGACGCGCCGGCTCAAAAG
>CAYGQU010000308.1:3482-4350 GCA_964352045.1 uncultured Planctomycetaceae bacterium | reverse complement strand
ATTCTGTCCTACCTTCGCCGGGCAACGCCCCCCGAGGTGCTCGATTATTTAGCCTCGCTTCCTATGCCAGTACGGGTTTACGGTCTGGGCGAACGTGAACCTCGTGGAGCAATTACCTTCTGCAAAATCGACGAGCAAACTTTTCTCGACGATCTCGCTTCCTGTAACGCCGTTATCGCCGCAGCGGGTAACCAACTATTGGGCGAAGCCCTCTACTTTCGCAAGCCGTTTCTTGCGCTGCCCGAGAAGAGTCATCATGAGCAATGTATCAATGCATGTTTCCTCGACCAACTCGGCGGCGGCGAGTGGTGCCACTTAGAACACGTCCTGCCTGAGTCGATTTCAGAATTTTTAGGTCGTAAGGAAAACTATCGCCAGAACTTGATTGATTTGGATGAGACGTTCGATGGTACCGAAGCGGCAGCCTCAGCGATTAAGCGGATGCTGTTACGTTGAATATCAACTGCCTAAAAACGAAAGTGGGCGCTCTAAGTATCCCCTATTGAAAACAAGAATTACTTTGTCTTTTGGATTCCCTATTCCTAACTCAATAACCCGCGCCATTAAGATCTATGGTGCCTAACGGCCACGCCGCGATGGCTGGGTAGCGCATCACAAGGTCGTCATGGAAGGGACACACGGTTGGGTTCTCTTCGTCAAGCGAATTGATGATTAGGTTTTCAACCTTGGTCGCCCCAAAATCTTCATAGAATGGTTGCACTTCGTAACTTGTTTGAAAGAGGGCAGCCTCGAACATGCCTAGATCAACCAAATCAAAAGCGGACTTTATCATCAAGGCACCAAGGCCTTGACCACGATAATCGGGATCTGTCGCCACCATCGAAAGGGCCATGATCGACTTGGGGCC
>CAYGQU010000308.1:0-3472 GCA_964352045.1 uncultured Planctomycetaceae bacterium | reverse complement strand
GGCCTGACTCGGTTTGGATGACTCTTTCAAATATCAACGTATGAGCGATGACGCGGTCATCGTCAAATATTAAAAAAACCCTAGCCCCCTTTTCAACCGAAGCGTGGTCGGCATCTCGGCATGAAAGCAGCTGTTCGGCCCGTTCGGCTGGCCCACGGCCTGGGCGAGGCCATACCTTGGCCAACAGTTTTCCGGCTGCCTGGGCTTGTTCAGGGGTAATATCCACCAAAGGGATCGTTGTAACAGATCGTCTCATCGAGCTAAGCATCGCATCGGGCCACAATTGCAAGTTGATAAAACATAGGTTCGCAGGAAGTCTTCGAGTTGCCAACTGTAGGTTTTTTCTGGCCTAAGTTGGTGGTTTTGATGCCTGAGACCTGCACACTTTGCAAAAAAAGACCTCTAGATCTCTATCTACGAACCCAAGATCCAAATTGGCTATTCACGCTGGAGATTGTCGTTCTGCTACCAAATAGCCTTATTTTTTCGATAAACCGCTTTATCCCTCCCCTAAGTCGAGGGGATAATTACCGCAACTATTGGGCACAACCTTAGGGGTCGGCATGGTGAGATAGGCTCCTGATTGCTAGGATAGGCGAAATAAACGATACGTGGCAGGTGATACCAACGCGTCCCCTCCATAACGTTTTTTCCTTCCGCTTGTGATGCCAGCAATCGGTGCCCAGCTCAATCGGAAATAAGATAAATCTAAACTCAAACCAGCAACCGGCCCTGAGCCGCACACTGGTACTAGACCAATATGTCGACGGGCGAAACTACTCCATCCGCTGAAAAACCGAGTTCCGAATCGTCAGCACCAAAACTTGCTGCTGATAGCAATGAATCGTCTCGTGCTCCTCGCGAAAAACGTGGTGTGCCTAGTGGTCTGTGGCTACGCTGCGATGATTGTGGCGAAACAATCTTCCGCAAAGAAGCGGAAAGGCTCATGAGCGTTTGTCCCGTCTGTGGTCGGCACATGTATCTCAGTGCCAAAGATCGGGTACGATTCGTTCTCGACGAAGGAACCTTCGAGGAGTGGGATGCCAACCTCCTAGCAGACGACCCCCTTAAATTCACTGATAAGAAACCTTACGCCGAACGCGTCGTTGCCGAGCGTAAGCGTACCGGATTGAATGATGCTGCCTTAACGGGCACTGGCATGATTCGCGCTCGTCGCGTTGCATTTGGCGTCACCGACTCGGCATTCATTATGGGTAGCATGGGATCGGTCGTTGGCGAGCGACTCACGCGATTGATCGAACGGGCAACTGAGCAGAACCTGCCTTTGATTATCATCAGCGGCTCGGGCGGGGGTGCTCGCATGCACGAAGGAATCTTATCGCTTATGCAAATGGCCAAAGTCTCGGCTGCCTTGGCGCGATACGACCAAGCGGGAGGACTCTTCATATCGGTCCTTACGAACCCAACCATGGGTGGCGTTGCCGCTAGCTTCGCTTCGCTTGGCGACCTTGTGTTTGCCGAACCAAAAGCCTTGATCGGCTTTGCCGGTCCACGGACCATCAAAGCAACACTCCGCACGGAGCTTCCCGAAGGTTTTCAAACAAGCGAGTTCTTGCTCGAGCATGGCTACATTGATCGCATCGTAAAGCGTTCTGATCTTAAAAGCGAAATCGCACGGACGATTGACTATTGCGGTAAGTAGTCGCTAAGCCGGGTGATTTTTGCAGCGGTTAGTTTCATGCTTGCAATACCGTGATAATCCATCGCAAGACGGTGGCACAAAAGGAACGTCATGTGCCAGGAGCGTCAGTGCTTATTGCATGAAGCCTCGTCATAGATTTTTCATGACTAACTTTAGGCGACTGTTAATCTCCCTCCATCTTTGGTGGAAGGGGCTAGGAAAGTTGTTTTTTAGCGGGTACGGGTAAATGCTGGTACCCGGGCTCTTGCCCCCTCCCCTAACCCCTCTCCCGTAAACGGGGATGGGGAACATTAAGTCGCGTAAGGTTAATTATGTAAATCCTTTTACGCCTAATGCAAAACGCCTGACGTATCCGGCTCCTAGCCAATCGTACTCTTCGTGTTCTGACGTTGGCTACGAGCTGGGGTCGGGTTAAACTCACTGCCATGAATACAACTTTGCCTGAATTAACGGAAGAAATTTCTTTCCGGCCCGGCCCGGCAAGATGGCAGCGGTATTTGCATGAAATCATCTTCGGCTCCGAGACACCTGCCGGGAAATGGTTTGATCTGATCTTGCTGGTGGTAATTGTTACAAGCATTCTCGCCGTCATGCTGGAGAGCGTAGAACCGATTCAATCAAAGTGGGGACCTTGGCTCGATGTGGTTGAGTGGGTCATTACGATTCTCTTTAGTGCCGAGTTCTTGGCACGCCTTGCCTGTGTGTTGCGGCCTCCACGTTATGCCTTTAGTTTTTTTGGTATCGTTGACATTGTCTCGATTTTGCCAACTTACCTTGAGCTGTTTTTCACAGGTGCCCATACCTTAGCAACGATCCGAACGCTTCGTCTACTGCGTGTCTTTCGCGTGCTAAAAATGGGCCGCCACCTACAGGAAGCGAGTTCGCTGCTGCAAGCGCTTCGTACAACTTGGCCAAAGATAACGGTGTTTCTGACAGTAATTTTTTGCTCGATTGTGATTTTCGGTACCGCCATGTACCTTGTCGAAGCGGGCGAAGAGAGTGGCTTCGATAACATCCCCGTGAGTGTTTACTGGGCAATCGTAACGATGACCACCGTCGGCTACGGAGACATCGCGCCGGTAACATCGCTTGGCAAGTTCATTGCAGCGCTCATCATGCTCTTTGGTTATGCGATTATCATCGTACCAACAGGCATCTTTTCAGCCGAGGTAATTAGCAAGACCCAAGATGCAATGGCAAGTGAAAGTCGACGTATCAAAAATATATTGTGCAAAAACTGTGGACAAGCAGATCACCCTAACGGTGCCAATTTTTGCAATCGCTGCGGTACCGAGTTGGAATTGTAGAGATCGACTGGAACTGACAGCTATTACCAATCAAATTCGAGACCCAGATAGCAGTATCTTTCGTGTGCAATTTGCCTTGTGTGCGAACTGAACGATCCTCGAATGATTGTCGGTGCTACCCCGACGCTGCTTAAGACTTCGAGCGTCCAGTGGCCAATTGAATGGTCGTCGCCAAGGCGAGTAAAAGCATTGCCGTCGGCTCGGGCACACTCGTCGAAGTGCTATTTGACAGGCTGTTGCCGTAGTTGTTAACCCAAACTTGGTAATCAGCTTGGGTGTACTGCGTTCCGAGTCCATCACGCCAAACGGTGTAGTCAGCGGCATCGACCGAGCCATCGGCGTTGAAATCTCCTTGCAGGCCAAGCCCCGCTACTTGCAAAATGACGCTCGTGGCTGTGTATTGGACATCCCACAGGTATCCAACTGGCAGCATGAGTTGGTCGAATGTTCCTGTAAGCCCTTCGTCGGCGACGAGTAGCGTGAATTGATTCCCAGCTTGGGG
>CAYGQU010000307.1:4065-4372 GCA_964352045.1 uncultured Planctomycetaceae bacterium | reverse complement strand
GCCTGGCGTGAGGTGGAAACTCCCGCCGATTGTTTCATCACACAGTGGTTGGAGCAGCGGATGACGAACCCGGTTATTGGTGCCAATCGCCCACGCTCCGACATAGCGTGCTCCTTCGTCCGAATCAAGGATTTGATTTAGGCGCTCGGTATCGTTCGAAGTCGCTTCGACAATCTTTCCTTCTTTGAAGGTGAAACAAATATCCGAGAAGAGAGTCCCTTGATATCGGCTAGCCGTGTTGTAGCGGATTGTACCGTTGATACTCTCACGTACCGGGGCAGTGAAAACTTCTCCATCGGGAATGTTG
>CAYGQU010000307.1:0-4055 GCA_964352045.1 uncultured Planctomycetaceae bacterium | reverse complement strand
CTGCATGGAATAACGGGAATGTCTTTGATCGAGAATTCAATCTCTGTACCTGGAGCGTTTATTTTAATTTGATCGGCAGCTTGCATCCGCGCAACCAATGGTTCGTGCGCTTTGCTCATCGCGGCGTAGTCAGCCGTACAGACGTTGAAGTAAAAATCTTCAAACTCACGCGTCGGCATGTCGGCTGCTTGTGCAAACGAGTCGGTTGGGTAGCGTAGCACAACCCACTTGGTATTTGGCACACGGTACTCGTTTACATGGCGAAGCCAATGCTCTTGGTATAGGTCCATCTTCTCAGACGGAACCCCAACAAGCTGACTTCCGTTGGCCGAACCGCGAATTCCGATGTAAGCCTGCACACGCTCCATTCGGTTCCGTTCGAGTTCGCCGGCGAGTTTCATGCTTTTTTCGGTTGCCCCCAAGTAGAGAGCCCGTTGCACTTCCAGATTCTTTGTTTCGACAAGGGGCGTGACCCCTCGGGCGGTTGCCCCTTCGACCAAGGCACATACTAATTGCGATTCGGGAAGATCAATCGCTTCGATCAAAACCGTTTCTCCCTCCTCAAGTCGGCAGCTATGGTCGAGCAATACGTTGGCGAGTTGGTCAATTCGTGGATCGTGCATTTTTAGCTGCTGCTGATTGAAGTTAATAGAACGATTATGGGTATTCTCTCACTCAATTGCTTTTGGGCAAAGGACCCCTTTTGCCTTTTCGATCGTGGTTCACGAAGAAAATAGCCGAATCGTGCAAGAACTGCTATGAACAGCTACTCAATTCATAGCGTATAATAGAGATAGTTCACGTCTATCTTGTCACGCTTGTTAGGGAGGCATCATGTCGATTTCATCGACCCCGGGACCATCTCAAACCACCCCGCCAATCGACGATGAGCAAGAAGCATCATTCGCCGAGACCGCTCTGAAGCTTGGTGGTAAGAGTGACGAAGAAGCTCGTCGTACCGGTGCTATTGATAAAGCAGACGACCAAGTCGAATCGCTCTTTGCCTCACAATATCAAACCGTGAACAGTCCGGCTCACCGTGCGATTTGGGAACGGCGTGTTCCAGTAGAGGAGTTCCTCAGCACCCCACCTAAGCCCTCGATAGCGGTCGAAAAAATCATGCAGGCATCGCTCGATATTGTTCGACGACATCGCGATGCAGGAACGCTCAACAACGACGAGGGCCGAATTAAGGAAGAGGTTCTTACCGAGTTGGGCGAAGCCGGCTACTGGGGGCTCCTGGTCGATAAAGAGTTTGGTGGTAGCGGGGCAAAGTTCTCGTCGGTAGCCGACTTCATTTCAAAAATGGCTACGCTTGACGGAACAATCGCCGGCTTGGCTTCGATTCACGGCTGCATCGGTGCGGTCGATCCGGTGAAGACGTTTGGCAATGACGAGCAGAAAGCTCGCTATCTTCCAAAGCTCGCCTCGGGTGCCCGGCTCAGCGCATTCGCCCTTACCGAGCCTGGCGCTGGTAGTGACCTAACCGCGCTTAAAACAACCGCCACTCCCGATGGCGAGTATTATGTTGTTCATGGAGAAAAGCTATTCATCTCAAACATCTTGCCAGGCCGAACAATTGGGCTTGTCTGTTTGGTTGAAGGAAAACCATCGGTCTTGGTCGTCGATCTACCCGACCAAGAGAACGAACAGTTCCAATTAAAAAAGTACGGTATTTATGCCCTAAAGCACCTCTACAATCGAGGTATCATTTTCAATGGCCTGCGCGTGCCAAAAGAGAATTTGCTGATCCCTATCAAAGGGGATGGTCTGACGATTGCCTACCATGGTTTGAATCTCGGCCGTGTATCACTATGTGCGAATGCTTCAGGCACAATGCGTTTGATGCTTAAGGGCATGATCCCTTGGAGCGAGTACCGTGTGACTTACAGTGAACCAATTGCCAATCGCGAACTTGTGCAACGTCGTATGGGAGAAATGGCAGGGCTCATTGTCGCCTGCGATGCGCTGACCGCTTGGTGTGCCGATCTGCTCGACCGTGGCTATCGTGGTGAGATGGAATGCATTATCGCCAAGATTTTTGGCTCTGAATCGCTCAAGCATGCTGCGATTGAATTGTTTATGAAAACCCACGGGGGGCGTTCGTTTCTTGAAGGGCATCCGTTTGGGGATAACGTGCATGATTATCTCGCCCCTTGTATCTACGAGGGGGAAGGCGAAATGTTGGCTATGGCTTTCTTCAAATCGCTTGTCAAAGACCACGGCAAACGTTACTTCGAACCCGTGGGTAAAGCACTTGCAGCAGCAGGCATTCAGCGTCCCAACCCATTGAATCCAAAACATGCGATGATTCTTGCCGGTGTGGCGGGGCCTTACCTGCGTTGGCGAACCGGTCGGCAATTGTTCGGTGCTTCGTCGCCCGAGCTGCCCGACATGCCTGACGCGCTTCGCAAACATGCCGAGTTTGCCTCGAAGGAATTGCCCCGCATGGCCCTGGAAATTGACTCCGCCATGCAAAAGTTCCAACTAAAACTTGCCGATCGTCAGTGCCGAATGGCAGAGCTGAGTGGCCGCTGTCAAGATTTGATTACGATCCTGACGACGGCCATGTATGCTGCCCGCGCGGAGGATGATATCGTCCGTGCCGCGGGCGACCTTGCATGCCAAAAGCTACGCCAGAAACTCTCGGGCAAGCGCCCCTCGAATCGGTACTTCAAAGAAGTAACTGCCCTGGGGCGTGCGATTAGCGCTGGGCAGGCCGATGGCGAGGCGTCGCTAGGTCTCGGTGATGTTATCGCGCAGCCAATCCAGCAACAGTACGAATCTTGATTCGAGGAACCCTGCATGCCGTTTTTTTCTGCCAAGTCGCTTTTCATTTTAACGCTCTTTTTTTTAACCAACCTGAGTGGTGGAAAAGTAGGGCAAGCTGAAAAACCGATTGACCCGCGGATTACGCCTGAAGTGCTTGAAGCATTTAAAGCAAAAGAGCACTACCACAATGAGATGACTTTGCCATATCGTTTGCTGAGCCCACTTAAGGTCGAAGAGGGTAAGAGCTATCCCCTGGTTTTGTTCCTGCATGGGATGGGAGAACGAGGAACCGATAATCAGCGGCAACTTGTGCATGGTGGTTCGGTGATGGCAAGCCAAGATTTTCGCGAACGACATCCTGCGTTTATTGTAGCACCGCAATGTCCTGGCGGGATCGAGCCTGGCATGAATCCTAAGGGTAAGCAAGAAGGCGAAGAGGCGCAGCGCGCTTGGACTTGGCTACTACCAATCAGCATCACATCAGAGATTGATCTCGAAGAATCGCCTTGCCCGCAATTGCTGGCCCTCCATTCCTTACTAACGGAATTGAAAAAGACGTTACCGATTGATTCAGATCAAGTGCATGTGACCGGTCTCTCAATGGGTGGTTATGCCGCTTGGGAGTTGGCAACGCGTTATCCCGAGCTTTTTGCATCGGCCCTTCCTGTTTGCGGAGCAGGTGACAAACGACATGCAAAACGATTGACTGCTTTGCCCATCTGGGCCTTTCATGGCAGTGTCGATAGCGTCGTCCCGGTCGATTGCTCACGCACGATGGTGAGCGCCATTAAAGCTGCTGGCGGGAAACCTATTTACACGGAGTACGATAACACAGGGCACGATAGTTGGACCGCTACCTACAATTCACAGCATGTATGGGATTGGATTTTTGCTCAACATCAATAAAAGATTAATCTTGCTGACCCGCCGCGACAGGCTCTTTGGCATGCTGTCTGGCGTCGCGAAGTGAGCGATAGGTGTTGCTAGCCCAACGTTCGAGTTTGCCGACAAGGTTGCGTGGCCGCGCGTGAAGCGTTCGAGCAGGTAGATGTTCGGCTCGCCAGTTCTTCTTGTAAGGCTCGTCACCTCGTAGCAGATCAAACGTCGTTCGGCCTTCGGTAATCGCTTGTTGGGTTAAGCCAACAAGCGAAAGGTGCCCCGCATCTTGCTCCAGGCCTGCTGTGCTAATACCCCCTTGGTAAGCGTAGATGGTTGTTTCATCTTGCGGCGAATAATCAATCGCGGCTGGGATGCCATCTATTTCAAGCAATCCGAGATAGAGC
>CAYGQU010000306.1:0-4381 GCA_964352045.1 uncultured Planctomycetaceae bacterium | reverse complement strand
TTTTGGCTTGGCGTCTAAATCATCCGCGCGACCCCCAAGACGCAGTCGGCCCTGCTCGAAGCGATGCAAGAGAAACGCATTTCGGCCGGTGGGCAAACGTTCGACCTCAAAAAGCCGTTTTTCGTCATGGCGACGCAAAACCCGATCGAGCAGGAGGGAACCTACCCGCTGCCCGAAGCGCAGCTCGACCGCTTCCTCTTCAAGCTCGTCGTCGGTTACTCAAACCGCAAGGACCTCAACGAGATTCTCGAACGGACGACCAAAGGGACTTTCGTTACGCCCAACAAAGTGATGAGTGGTGACGAGATTCTCGAACACCAACAACTCATCCGCGAAGTGATCCTCGCCCCGCACGTACAGGATTACATTGCTAGGCTGATTCTCGCCACGCACCCCGAAGGGGAACACGCCACCCCGGCAACAAACCAATACCTCCGCTGGGGAAGCAGCCCCCGCGGCGCCCAAACCGTCGCCCTCGCCTCGAAAGTGCGTGCCCTACTCGGCGGTCGGTATAACGTCAGCTTCGAAGATGTCCGCCGGGTTTACTTGCCCGCAATGCGCCACCGGGTGATTCTCAACTTTGAAGCGGAAGCGGAGAGTATTGATCCGGATAATGTGTTGGTCGATATTTTGAAGGCCGTGCCGGAGAAGGGGGAGGAGGCGTAAAAATATTAGCGAAGATCAGTGCTTATTAGTGTTCTTGTGAGACTTGGACCATAGAGCCAGCAGCATCCATAACGACAAGATCCACCAGGTTCAGATAGCGTGCTATCCAAATGAGAAAAGCAACAAAGCTACAACTGCAATTTTTACGGCAGCTTGGTTATCGTTCGTATGATCATCTAACCCAAGAAGAAGCTCATAACCTGATTAAAAAATTAGTAAAGTCTGAACGAGAGTCGAATAAGACATTCCCTTTTCCATATTGCAAAAAAAGATTTGGTCCTCGTCCAAGCCATAAGAAAAAATGCCCATCATGCGGTCGGACTATTACACATATTGCAGGTAAATTTTATACCGATGAGAAGATAGAAGAAACAAAACAAAATGAATGGATGAGGGAAAATCAAAAATGCAATGCAAGTAACGTCAAGGATGATTGGCGTGAAGAAAAAAAATACCGCAAAGAATTTCATGAGACTGATCTAGTAGGCTACTTGATCGTTGTTGGCTCCGAATGCAGTTTCACTGAGTATCTAAATGGGGTGCTTGTGCTGATCGAAGACGCTTTCGATACCCCTTCTCTTTTGCCACCTCACAAAACATGCCGTCACGATAAGTGCGAATGTGACTACGAGTTAGTTACTCGGGACGAGATACCAAGAGGGACCAAGATCGCCGAATGGGCCGATCCGGTCAAGCAGGCAAAGCTTACAACACGCAACAAGTACAATATTTAGTTCTATAGCCATTGCTATGTTGCGAGCACACTACCCTACGGAATAATACTCCCGCTCCCAACCACTTTCAGCTACAATACCAACCATCCAGGCGGATAACTCACTACACCTAGCCCACTGCTACCGCACCCCACACGGTTCGGCCCACCATGCAGTTATCGCTCAAACGCCTGTTGTCGACCCTGGTCTTCTTTCTGACGACCTGTGCGCTTGCGGCTTTTGTTTACACTTCCAACGGGTGGAAGCTAAGCGATGCACTCTACATGGTCGTTATCACCATCTTTGGAGTCGGCTACGGCGAAGTTCAGCCGATCGATACGCTTACACTCCGCACCGTGACGATGATGCTCATCGTCGTTAGCTACGGCTGCGTTATCTACATTGCCGGAGGATTTGTTCAAATGGTTATGGAAGGGGAAATCAATCGGGTGCTCAGCCATCGTCGCATGACCCAAGGGATCGACAAACTCAACGGCCACACTATCCTGTGCGGCTATGGCCGGGCCGGTCGCATTCTGGCAGCCGAACTCAAGCGAGCTGGCACGCCGTTTGTCGTTATCGATCAAGACGAAGCCAAGCTAAACGACGCCGAATCACAAGAGATGCTCATCCTTGAAGGGAACGCGACCGAAGAGGAGACGCTCACGCGTGCCGGGATCGACCGAGCCAAAGTCCTCGCAAGTGTCTTGCCAGACGATGCGGCCAATGTGTTTATCACGCTGACGGCAAGAGAGCTCAACGCGGAGGTCGAGATCATTGCCCGGGCTGAGAACCCTTCGACCGAGAAGAAACTGCTGCGCAGCGGTGCGAACCGGGTCGTCTTGCCGGCGGTCATTGGTGGGCAACGGATGGCACAGCTCATCACACGCCCCGGAGCCGAGGAGATGCTCACCTCGAAAGAAGGTAACGCCGAACTACAGCACGAGCTCGGCACGATCGGCATGAAGGTCGACGAATTGCAAATCACCGAGGATTCGCCGCTCGATGGACACAAGGTGTCCGACATCGTTCAGAAGGGGAACCGAAGCTTTTTGATTGTCGCGATCCGAAAAGGAAGTGGCGAGATCGTGCTTGACCCGCCGGGCGAGTGTGGTTTGGTCGCCGGCGATACGGTGATCGTCCTCGGCCACGCCGGCGAGTTGCCATCACTTGCGAAACGGTACTCGGCCAAGAAAGAAATCCGTTACCGCGGTGCCGTCATGCAGGTCGATGAGGAGCGTTAGGAATAAATTCAATTGGGTGGCAATGCGGGCTAGTAGGGAACAATGCGATACACTGCCCCTAGACTGCCGGATGAGGTTATAATTGGAATCATTCTCGTTGAACAATAACCGCCTCTTTTCTTTTACTGATGGACCGACCGGCTATGGCTAACCCTTCTGACTCGCCGCTTGATCGGGACCGATTCTATGGCAGCAAGCCAAGCAAAGAATCGCTTCCAGAAAAGCGTGCCGAGGCAGCATCTGTGGCGAGTGATGATGATGCCGATGAGTATGAACTCGAGGAGGTCGATCAGTCGGTTCTTGACCATGAGCGAGCACGCGGAGAGGCAGAATTAAAAAAAGCGGAGTCGGCTGTTGATGTCGATCGACTTTATCGCGAAATGGATTCGGCCTCTGATTGGGATGGCCTTGCCAGTTCGTTTCGGGCCCAATTTGGGATCAAGCATCTGCTGATTCTGATGACCCTCGTGGCGGTTGTTCTTGGGATGTGGCAGGCAGGGCTGTTCAACGGCAGGGCGTTTGCCTTTTTGGTCTTCCTCACCCTGCTGGCGTTGGGGCTGGCTCATACCTACCTCAACCTCAAAGAACGCCGTAAGCAAGAAGCAATCTATGCGGCTCACCGATTGCAACTGCTCAAGTCACGCCAAGCGGCTGGCGAAGAAATCGACATCGACGAAGAAGATTTTCTTCCATCGAAGATTTCACCGTTTGAGGAGTTCATGCAGTTCGTGATTCCACTGCAAAAATTTTCGGCGGCCGAATTCTTTATCGCCTTGCCGATTGCCTCGTTAATTGCTATCCCTTTGGCGATTCTTGGTAACCAACTCCAAGCAATCATGGCCCTCGGGATCTTAGCCCTAACGATCTTGGCAATCCACGCTTCGGGGGGCGAAGTCCCCAAGGCATTGACACTCGCCTGGTGGTTTGCTGTGATCGCCTATGTTGTTATTTCAATCGCCAAGGCAGCGATGACGATGTTTGCTTGAGTCGTCTCATGGCGATATTTGCCGGGTAATGACCCGTAGCTGACCCGTAGCTGACTCGTAGCTGATCCAGAAGAAATCGAAATGGAGTCTCGTGGTTGAATGTTTTTGACATTGTCCCACATATACCCATTACCGTGTTCCCAATACTGTGTTCCCTACACCCGGTGCCAATTAGGTTGTGCCCCACGTGTCTTGGTGGTTTCATTTTCTGAAACCCTAAAACGTGGTTATCGCTTTTCGATTGGTACGAATTCGCGTTCGGTTGGGCCTGTGTAAACTTGTCGTGGGCGATAGATTCGCTTCGAGGGGCTGTTGCGCATTTCGGTCCAGTGCGCTATCCAGCCTGGTAGTCGGCCCATGGCAAAGAGGACCGTAAACATTTCGACAGGGATGCCAAGCGCCCTGTAAATGACACCCGAGTAAAAATCGACATTTGGATAAAGCTTACGCTCGATAAAGTAATCATCGGTCAGGGCAACGTGCTCAAGCTTTTGGGCGATCTCGAAGATTGGGTCATCAATCTTCTGCTCTTTGAGCAACTTATCGCACGAAGCTTTAATAATCTTCGCCCGCGGATCAAAACTCTTGTAGACACGGTGGCCGAAGCCCATGAGTCGGAAACCGCTCGATTTATCTTTGGCCATTTCAACGTATTTTTCGACGTTACCCCCATCTTGACGGATTTGTTCAAGCATCGCGACACAAGCTTCGTTGGCTCCCCCATGCAGAGGGCCCGACAGGGCGGCAACTCCTGCTGAAATCGAAGCAAACA
>CAYGQU010000305.1:0-4386 GCA_964352045.1 uncultured Planctomycetaceae bacterium | reverse complement strand
AACCTGCGACACACGGTTTAGGAAACCGATGCTCTATCCCCTGAGCTACGAGGGCCCTTTCGCTAACAGGGCGACTCATCAATTTATAATTTTAAATGTCGCTTAAGTCGATTGGCAACCACTGATAACATCTTAATTGATACGCACATTGAATGTCCGTTCTCGTTAGGAAGGAATTATCCCCGTCCAACATTGCTCCAATCAAACAACAAGATACATACAAGGGTGTATGCAACAACTAGCGTCGTATTGCTTGATGAAGAGAAAAATTCGTTGCAATGAGGGGTATAAAAATGTGACTATCGCATGAAGCCGACGTTGAATGTAAAGACTTGCGTTTCGTCGGTATCAGCTTTTGCTATCGGCCATGCCAAATCCAAGGCAATTGGAGCGGGGCCCATCGCAGGCACTGTTAGTCTAAGACCAACACCCGGTGCCACGCGGAAATCATCAATTTTTACGCTCTGTTCAACCGTACCGAAGTCGCAGAAGGCGACGCCATTAACCATGCCATCAGCCGACAAGGGGAACAAGTACTCCAAGGTATTGAGCCAGCGAAAATCACCACCGATTTCGACATTGTTGGTTCCGTTGGAAACCACGGGCGATGCACCGCGGAAATCAAAACCTCGCATTGTTGAAAAGCCACCGGCAAAGAAGCGGTCGTAAACCGGTGTATCACTTCCCGTGAATCCAAGTCGTGTTTGATAAACCAAGACATGACGTCCCGTATGGTCAGGTCGTTCTTTTAATAACATGTAAGAACGTGCTTCGAGCTCGGCACGCGAGTAGGTGAATGATCCTATCACTTGCTCGACAGTACCTGATAAGTAATAACCTTCGGTAGCAAAGAAGGGATTATTTCTTGTGTCGTTGATCATCCGAACACCAAAGCCATGAAGTTGGTTATCACCATTCATTTCTGCATATTCGGGAATAGCAAGATTGACCGTTTGAATATCGTGGATACTAACGGATTCACCTCGGTAAGTTAGCGAAGCCGACAAATCATTTTCGGTCCATTGATACCCAAGACCTACGCGACCACCTAACCGTTGCTCATCCCAATCGTCGAAACGACGGTCATAATAATTACCCGACAAGTTGAGGCTAATCGGCGTATCGAGTAAGTAGGGTTCTTGCCAACTAGCAACATAGCGTTGCACCTGCGACCCGGGAGCCGCTTCGAGTCGGAATCGCTGCCCCCCACCACGCCATGCGGTACCGTTGAGCACATCCTGGAAACTACGAGGCGGACGACGCCAGTCAAAGTTTTGTTCGTCCAGCATGATTTGACCCACCAAACCCGCGTCGGAGTTCACCGCCACACCGACCATAAAGCGACCTGTTTGCGTCTCCTCAAGATTCACATAGAGATCTACTTCAGGGTTTCCTGGTGGTGGAACAGGCGTTTGCAGAAACACAGGGCTCGGGAAAATAGTGGTATTCACCGGCGTAAGCGGACGTGTATTGACGACCGGACTTGGGTTGTAGTTTGGCTGGGCTGTGCCGTAAGCGGGGGTTGTGTTGTAATTCGGCGTCGAATTGTATCCATTCGGGGGTGGAAGCGTTTCGGTAGGCCCTGGCTGACCAAACTGACTGTACTGAACCTGTTGGACAGGCTGCATCGTTGATGGTCTTGCTTGACCTGTGGTGTTGGCCTGGTAACTGGGGGTCGTTGCATAGGCTTGCGACACATAGCCACTATTTGTTGGTGGATAGTTCGTTGGCGGATAGCTTTGCCCCTGTACGTCTGCTGATACACCTACACCTTGGCGTACTTGATAGACTGACGGTCTGTTTTCATAACCAACTGGCTTGTAAGACGTATACCGTTGCGGTTCGGTTGAATCTGCGTCAGGGCTTTGCCCTCGGTACTCGGTATAGGGGTTAGTGGTATCCTTGGGTTGTTCTGCGACTCGCGACTTCCGTTCGGAAATTCGATAGGTGATTTTAGGTGTGGCACCTTGTGTCGGGTTGGTATTAAAAATGCTACTGCTACCAAGTCGTCGTTCGGCATCACGAATCTTATTCGTATCAACGATATCACCCGGTTTGATTCCAATACGATTAAGAGCCGTTGGAATCCGAGTATGACTTGCTTCGCCCGCGATGCTTACATTTATCCGACCCACCTGGAATTTTTCCCCTTCCTCAACCTTATAAACGAGATCAATCTTACCTGGTTCTTCAAGGAAGATTGTTTCTGCTTTGATGTCGGCAAAGACGTAGCCTTTGCTGCCGTAAACACCTTTAATCCACTCTAGATCAGCGTTCAACTTGGCACGCTCGAAAGGCGATTCAGAATTTTGTTTAAGCCCATTTGCAATGGTTGATTCGTCAAATTTTGTGATGCCAAAAAACGAGACGTTACGAACCGCATAGCGTTCCCCTTCGTCAATCACATATTTCAAAGTTGCCCAACCTGAATCACTGTATTCGATAGCACGACCGACACGTGCGCGGAAGTAGCCGAAGGATCGGTAGTAATCGGTTAAGCGATTGATATCTTCTTGAAGGCCTTCTTCAATAACTTTGCCACCCCATAGGCGTAGCAAATTATTCTTAGTTTTAATCTTGGTACGAAGCTGTCCGTCGCTAGCGAAGGTGTTGCCTTCGAATTCGACGCTCCAGACACGTTGCCGTGGACCTTCGGTTATCACATAAGTCACCCCATGATCGCCTTGTTTGTCTCCCTCTTCTACAATGACAATCGCCCGTCCGAAACCATTCTCTTTGTAGAGTTGCAGTATCTTTCGACGCCCCTCTTCAACGGCATAAGGATCAACCGCACCTCCTACTGAAAGCCCTACTTCGGTCGATAATTTTTTGTCTTTGATTCTTTCATTGCCTAAGAACTCGACGTATCGAATCGCCGATCGTTCAACCACTTCTAAAATGATAATTCTTCCTGCAGCGGTCGTTTCGGTCAGTGGCCGTACCGAAACAAAGTAGGGTAGCGTATTGAGCTTACGAATATCTTTGCTAAGAATTTTTGGGTCGTACGGACGGCCGGCACGGGTTTGCATTTGTGCCGTGATACGTGACGCCGGAACCGTCTTATTGCCTTTGACTCGAATCTCGACAACTTGTTCGTCGGTCGCATATTCCGATAATCCGCCGGTCGGCCGACTTGGCATTTTTCTTTGAACTGGAGGCGCTGGCGTAGGGACGTTTCCCAAACCGTTGCCTTGACCAAAACCTTGTGCCAGCGCAGAACTCGCGCTAAGGCTGATTGCAAGAACCATACTCGCCAAGAAGCTGGCTCTCATGGACAGGGGTTCTGTTTGGCAGAAACCAATTGCTCGGCCGACTCCTACGTCGGGAGTGGATCGACTTGATGATTTTTTATCGGAAACGATGGGCATCGGGCAGCTCGTCGCAGGATGCCACGGCAATCAACTGGCAAAGTCGCAATTGAATGCCGTGCAATGAATCAGTTACCCCCAAAAAGTGAACAATCGGTCGCTTTTTAGGTCAATGGACGCGACGGTAGTAGTTGATTCATGAACTTGCCACAAGATCGCTCAGTCGGAACGGCCCTAATCAGTCAGAACGGCCTTTATAAAGGCTTTAATGGTGCCAGTGATGCTAGCGTCTGACAGGTTATCACTCGGAAAGCTGCGGAAATGCGAGTGATTGTAAACGGGACTTCTATTTGGTTGTGTGACATTTCTAATTGGTCGAATGGATTAGAAATCACCCTCCGTTACCCCCCGCCGTAAGCGGAGAAGGGGAATTCTTGCACTATTACACCATTGTTGAATGTCAATACTGCCTAGAACTCGCTTGCCCCCTCAAAGCCTGAGAACTCATCGTATTGCTGTGGTGCTCGATTCGTGAACCGAGTGAAATCGTGCAGCCAAGTGAGCTTCACGTCGCCGACCGGACCATTACGCTGCTTGCGGATGAGTAAATCCGCTTCGCCACGGACACGTTCGCGATCCTCTTCATTCGATTGATAGTATTCATCTCGATGGATGAACATTACAACGTCAGCATCTTGTTCGATCGCACCCGATTCACGCAAGTTGCTTAGTTGGGGCTTATTGTCTTTAGACGATTCAACCTGGCGGTTTAACTGGGCAAGGCAAAGTACAGGGACTTCCAATTCTCGCGCAAGCCCTTTGAGCCGACGGGCGATTTTTGCCACTTGCTCTTGGCGAGGGTCCTTAGCACTGTCGGGGTCAATTAGCTGCAAGTAGTCGATTGCTATCAATTTCAGGCCGTCACGGCGCTTGAGCCGTCGCGCTGCGGCAGCGATTTCGGTCATAGTACGGCTAGGCGAATCGTCAATATAAAGCGGGGCAGCGCTGATATCCGCAGCGGTTTGAATTAGCTTTCGTCTTTCTTCGTTCGATAATTGGCCATTCCGCAACCGATTAC
>CAYGQU010000304.1:0-4415 GCA_964352045.1 uncultured Planctomycetaceae bacterium | reverse complement strand
GGATCAAGGAGATGCCGTTAGTTTCTTCGATGGACAGGTGACTCTCAACGAAGAATCACATGTTGGTTTCAATTTGGGCGTGGGCTATCGCTGGATGTCATTGCCGATGTTCCCCTTTAGTGCGGACGACGAAAAAATTATGGGCGTCAGCCTTTGGGCCGATGGTCAGGGGGCGGGTGGAGATAACTTCTTTCCACAAATCGGTGCTTCCTTCGAATTGCTTGGCGACCGAGTCGATTTCCGCGCCAACGGTTACCTGCCAGTCGGACCTGACTCACAAGATCGTGATTTCAAAGCGACCGGCGATCTGTTTTACACAGGCAATGATATTGCCGACAAACTCATTGGCGTGCGTGACACTTCTCTCAGCGTGCTCGAAGGCGAACTCGCTGGGCGTATTTCTAATTACGATGCTTGGGTCTTCGGTGGCGTTTACGGTTTGTCGGGTGATGGGAACGATGCGGTTGGTGGGCAAGTCGGTTTACGTGGCTATGCGACGCCTGACTTGCTTCTGTCAATCAAATTAACGAACGATGAAATTTTCGATACCAATGCCGTCTTCAGCGCCTCATGGTTCATTGGTCGAACGCGACGTGAAAACTGCCCAACGGGCCAATTGCGTGACCGTTTCCGCGAACCGGTGATTCGTAACGACTACGTTGCTTTAGCACAGTCGGAAGTAATCCGTGGCGATAACGCGCTAACTGACGTGAATGGTGATTTAATCCGAGTAGTTCACGTCGATTCCACAGCGGCAGCGGGTGGCGATGGTACGTTTGAGAGCCCCTACGCAACGCTTGCTTCGGCTAACGGCTCTGGTTCGATGGAAGGCGATATTATCCTCGCCCATGCTGGTTCGGCGTTTACGAACGACTCGATCACACTGCAAGACAATCAACGTCTATTAGGTGAAGGCTTGTTCGATGATATGAACGGCCTAACAACCAACTCGAATGTTGACCATACGGTTACGACCTTTGGTGGTGGTGTGGTCTCGCTTCCCGAGACAGCTACAGGGGCCTTTGAATTGGCTTCACCCACCATAACGAACGATGGCACAATCGACGCGGCCGTGATTTTGGCGGATAATAATGAGGTTAACAACCTTGTTATCGACGGCGGCGTTAAAGGGATCGAAGCCAATGTCTTTGACGGATCGGTTGCTCCTGTTGTCAACGGTTCAGGCGATGTATCACTCCAGAATCTCACGATCTCCAACACGACAGGAAACGGTATTGAACTAACCGCTGCCAGTCGCACCGATGGGGCGACCACGACGATGGAGATGGACGTTGATATTGATAACGTCTTCTTGTCAGACATTGGAGGCGCGTTTGGTATCTTGATCGACGCCGAAGATGGTAATTTTGCCTCGGATAATGGACTGACTTTCAACGAGAGTACCAACATCAATAACGTGATGATTAACGACGGGGCCGGCGTTGGTATCGGCATCCGGAATACGAACAATTCTGGCACCATCACGACAATAAACGATTATGATTACGATGGGGGAACAACCGGCGTTGGAGGCCTTGATTTCACGGATATGGATGGGAACATCACGATTGATACCGCTTCGAGTATCACGGGTGGTACGGGTACCTCGATTAATGTCTCGGGAGGCTCGGCTGTTTTGACCTACGATGGTTCCTTATCAAACTCAGATGGAGATTCGGTCAGCATACAAAACGTAACACAAGGTTTGCTTGATTTCACTTTTGCAGGAGGACTCACCGACACCGGTACCGGGATTACCGTTAACGACCTCGGAACAGCAACCGTTAGGTTCTCTTCCTCCGATACGACAGCCAATACGATTTCTTCGGGTGCGGATGATGCGATCGAAATATCAAACGTCACAGACGCCACTGCTCGTGTAACCTTTGATAACTTTGAGGTCACAACGACTACCGGTGATGGGGTCGTTGCAGGGACTACCAATACTGACGGTACGATGGAGTTTAATGATCTGAGTGTCACAACCACGTCAGGTGAAGGCATAAACATCGATCAAGATCCGAATGAAAACTTCCAGTCGATCTTCAACGGCTTACAAGTCACGACCGATTCGGGCACTGGTGTATCAGCTGTCGAAGGAAACCTAACGGTTGATGTAGGGACCGATCCCAATACAATCAACACGGCAACAGGTACAGCCCTTAGTATGTCAAATACATCGGTTAATATCGGTGTTACTTTCGACGAAGTGAATGTGTCAGGAGCTGCACCAAATGCAATCTTCCTCTCCAACGTAACGGATGGACCGGTTACGATTGGTCCTAATTCGGCGACTGATGCCGACGGGGGAACGATCAACGCTACGAATTCGGCAGTTGTGCTTACCAACGTATCTGACTTCACAATGAGCGATGTGGCTATCGCAAGCTCAGGCGGAACCGCTGCGATAAACGTCAGCAACACCCTCACCGACGACACGGCTGCTGAGTTCAACAACATCCAAACCGCGGCTGGCATTGGAACCGCACTAGCTGTTAGTCAAACCAGCACGGGTAACCAAAGCGTAACCGTAGCCGATAGTACGTTTGACAGCACCACAAGCGATGCTGTAACCGTGACAGGCGTGGGAGGCACGGTCTCGATCTCTGATACAACAGTCGATGATTCGGGAGCTAGGGGAATAGTGTTGACCGATGTGGAAGGAAATGTCTCGTTGGATACTATTTCGGCAGATAATGCCGTCGGCGATGCGGCGACCTTCACTCGTTCGACCGGTACGACTACTGTCAATGGATTAACGATCGACGGTGGTACGGCTCGTGGGGTCTTCGTTGATGACAGCGATGGGAACTTCACTTTCAATTCGGCTTCTACTATCACCGATCAAGATGGAATTGCTTTGCAAGTGCAAGGTGGTACAGGCACGGTTACCTACAACGGCTCGATTGAGAATACGGCGGACCGGTCGATATCGATTACTGACAAGACCGGGGGTGGGGTGAACTTTGCTCCCTCGACAACGGCGAACATCACGGATAGTGGTTCTGGTATCCTTGTCTCGAACAACACGAGTGGTAATTACAACTTCCTAGGAAACCATGATCTCGATACGACCACCAACGATGCGGTTACGGTTACTAACAACACGGGGACTAATATCTCGTTCGGTGATCTGGATATCAACACCACAACAGGCCGAGGTTTTGTTGCCACAGGCGGCGGTTCGATCGGCGTGAATCCTGATAGTATGGTCACCACAACGACAGGTACCGGCGTTGAAATGGATGGGGTGACGGTAGCCAACACGGGCGTCACGTTCGACAGCGTAACTGTCAACGGAGCGGCCAATGCAGTGTTGCTTAGCGATTTAACAGGTGGCGATGTAACGATTAACGGTGGTACGGTAACCACAACCGGCGATGCCATTTCGGCGACCAACGTAGCGGGACTCAACCTCAATGGAGTTACCGTCGATAGTGCTGGCGGCAATGCTGCGACGCTAGTTAACAGCAATGCAACCAGCATGGATGTCCGCATTGATGACTTCACCGTAACAGCCGCCACGGGCGATGCCATTAACGCATCCCATACAGGGACCGGTAGCTTTGACCTCGGTCTGGATGACTCGGATCTTGAGAAGGGGGTTGTCGTTGCCGCCAGTGGTTCGGGTAACTTCGACTTATTCTCAAATCGCACAATGATAACGACCACCGGAAGTGATATTGGCTTTGACCTCGATCTAAGCGGAGCCCTTACCAGTGCCGATATCTCATTCAATACGCTTAGCATTGATACGGGCGATGCCGACGGCTTTGCCTTCGACTCGACAGGAAGTGCCAAGACGGTTCGCTTCTCGATGCTCAATAGCACACTGACGAATGCAAGCAACACGGCCACGAACCGTGCCTTTGATAGCGATATGACCGGTTCCACTTCGTTGGAAGCCACCTTGTTGTCGAACGTCTACAACAACACCGGCACGGGTGAAACCTTCCTTTTGCTGGCTGATGGAGCTGGTGCGAACATCGACCTGAACATGGTTGGCGATTCGGCCGGTTCAGGAAGCTTGACACTCAACGAAGCAAATGGAGCGACATTCCGTATTGTTGATGTGGCAAACGTCGATGCTTCAAACAATAACGACATCGACTTTACACCGAACGTTCTTGCTGACTTTGACGACATTGCCATTGGTGATGTTGTTACTCCGACTGACTGATCTTCCGTCAGAAATGTTTAACAGCAACAAAAAACTCCCCCCCGAAGACGATCGGGGGCTCTTTCGAGAGCCCCTGACCGTCTCTTTTTTTGTTGAATCAGTTGCTATGCTACACCGATGATCGCTTTCACCCTGACTTGCCGAAACTGTAGCTGGCGCACTCTGAGTGGCCGAGAAGACATGCTCTCACGGCTACGGCTTGTTGGCGTGCTGCGTCGCGAATCGAATCCTGAAG
>CAYGQU010000303.1:0-4423 GCA_964352045.1 uncultured Planctomycetaceae bacterium | reverse complement strand
GAATCAATAACTTGCCATCCAGTGGCTGTGCCCGGACTACCAGCACGGGGAATGGCTCTCGCTTCGATCGCTGTCGCCCCTGGAGCAACTGAACCGGTAAGTGGGACAGTGGCATTATTTTGTGAAGTGCGCTGAAAAACAGCCCGTTCTAAACTAGCACTAATCGATAAATCGTCAGGTAAAACAGGAAACTCAAAGGCTTGTATTTCCGTTATGCCGAGCCCTTGGTTCGTAAAAATAGCAGAGGGAGTAAATTCCAATAGCAACGACTGGGTTCCGGATGGAATCCCAAGCCCTGTAGCATCTGAAAACGAAATCGCTCGGGCATTGTTTACCGCTGGTTCGCCACAAGTCAAACAGGGGAAATCGGCAGGGCTCGTGAAGGTGGTGTAGTAGTCCTGTCCACTCGGAGTACCAGGCCCGTCAAGCGTGCTTAATGGATAGTCACCGAGTAGCGTGTAATTGGCAGGGTTGAGTGAATTCGTCGATGACGATGAATAGTGCACCTTCACGTCGGTTGCAATGCGTTCGCTGTAGGAGGAGGTATCAAAGAATCGAAGTGTATCGATTGCTGAATTGAAACCAGAAATGCTAACAGCTTGGCCCGGATCACCATCTTGAAAGACAAAAGCACTATTTAGACCATCAACAATATTGCCTGGACTAAAGGTGAACCCAAAATTCGTAGAGGAAGCAACGGTTGCTCCACTGCTAAAAATATTAGTATCTCCGACAGTAGCCGCAGAGGCACTACTGGATACAGACATCGCAATAAGCATGGCTAGAACAAAGATATTCTTGTACATCGAGATCACTCTTGAAATCAATGAACGCTACCACCTGATAAATTAGAATGGAAAACGTGCATTATTGGAAAGGAGGATTAAGCGACTTCCATGCTACAGTATGACTCATCACGTTGAATTCAACGAGCGAATTTGCCGTAATAGTTGTTAGTACGAGTAAACTAGTAATATAAATCAATCCGTTTTCATGCTATCGACTACCTTGTGATTGGTCTCTCTTCAGCATCCAAAACATCGAAGAAGCCGATCATCATTTCTTCGAAGCTCTGCTGGCCCCAGTGGACTTCTACACTCGGGTCGGGGTTGGCTGGATTCTTGTCGGAATTATCAAAATGAGCCGTACATAGAATCTTCGTACCTTCCGGCAATAGCTTTGGCTGAGCTAGTACATAGCTTAGCTGCCAGTTGAAGTCGAAAGCGGGGACGTTGAGTAGTACTTCGCGAGATTCATCTGGATAAATCGCCTCGTACTTAAAAGACTTGCCTCGTAGGTGCATGTGGGGCGATAGTCGCAATAACATCTCGTCTTGCTTAGTGCGATATTCTGCCACGACCTCGTGATTGTCAGCATTCGGCGGAATACTAAAGCGATGGTTAATGGCCGACCTACCATGGACGAATTTCTTTACGTTCTTTCGTTCAGTGAAAGAGATGCCGACGTAACTAAGATCTTCTTGCTCACTGCCGTTAGGCGTGTAGTGTATCTCAAAAAGCAGTTTGGATCCCGCTTTAACTTCGATTGCGGTCCCCGGTTGCATGTTGTTGGGTGGAGAGCCTGGAGCGTATCCAACGATAGCCTCTCGGGGTCTATGTTTCTTTAAATCGGTACCGGGTGGCACGATGTAAGCTAGAATGTGGTGGACAACGCTCCGATTGCCGGGCCTAGCCTCGACGGCAATCACGTATTTATCTTCCTCCCATTTGGGATCAACCACATAGTACTGATAGTCCACAACTCCTTCAGCTTGTACGGCATAAGGATTGTCGTCCATGTACACGACCTGATCGGGCTCAGCAATACGCCAACCCTCAACAAACTGTGGTGGCGCTGGGAGATCGGCGAGGTCACCTTTGGGGCTTCCATTTGCTGCCCATGCGCGGATAAGCCGCTTCTCTTCGTCGCTAAGACGCGCATCATTTTTGAACTCGCCGTGACTTGGGTCGGCATGCCAAGGTGGCATACGATTTTCGTCAATCACTTCGACGATCATCTCTTCCCAACCTAAAACGTCTTGATAGCTGGTTAATGAAAACGGCGCTACTTCACCTTCACGATGGCATTCCACGCAGTTTTGATTGAGTATGTGAGCAATGTCTTTGGTAAAAGTAATCGAGCCTAACTGTTCAGAAACATTGACACGACCGATGTGGCAACCGACTGGTTGGGTCTGTGCAATACTGACCTGCTTACCAGCTAAGACTTCTTCGATTGCATCAGCAAGATAAGTCTGGTCAGCCTTACGGCGTTGAATGCCTATTCCGTATTGATCATCAATGGCGCCGCTGTAGCGGACCATCCGATCTTCATCCAATAAAAAGATCTGTGGAGTTCGTTCGGCAGAGAGAGCATCAGCAACATGGTTGCCATCATCTTTAAGTAACGGGAAGCTAATCTTATGTTTACTAGCGTAGATGGCTAGTTCTGACAGCGTATCCTGCTGATTAGAGTTGATGCCTAGAAAGCCAACGGATTTACCTTCGTATTGTTCTCTTAATTCTTCCAGCCGAACACCGTAAAGTTTTGCTAGCGGGCACTCGGTACCGAGGAAAGCAAGGACCACAAGCTTCTTGCTTTTAAGACCACTTAAAGAATGGATCTTGCCACGATAGTCTTGTAGCTCAAAATCAGCGATAGGTTGATTAAGTTGGTCAAACTCAATTCGTACTGAGGCTTTGTCAGCTTGGGCGTAATTCTGGTAGAGAAGATTGGTTGTCAGAAGAGCCAAACAAATCATACTGACCCGAGGGGTCCTGCTTATGGAAGGCGGTCTTTGCATACAACTTTGCCTTGTGGCTTTTAATGAAGTAACAATCATTGTTATCGACAATCCGGTCCTGCTCTTCAAGCTGACTAGCAAGGAAAGGACTACTGGCTATCCTTGCTAGGTAATCAGTCGCTATCAAGTGAAGATGGCTTTAATCTGACTTCACTTGAAACATTACTTTTAGTAATGCAGATAAGTCTATATCTGAAGCTGGCCAATATCTCTTCTGGAGGCATCCATTCAAGAAAGGGCTGAGAGTATTCTAAACGCCTAAGAGTTACGAGCTCTTCCTCGTGCGGTGACCTAAATTGAAGAAAATCACAGCCATAAGTGTGCAGACTGCCGTAGCTGGTTCCGGAACTGCCTGCGACTGTGAGAACATCCAGTCCATCACTTCAGGAGTACCATAGATTGGCCCCCATATTACATGACCACCAGTAACGAATTCCGAGTAACGTAATCCGATATCATCGTTCACAAATTCGATGGGATCGGTTGTTCTGCGTGGAATAGCTAACGGTGATTCGCCTTCCGCAGCGAGGATAGCGTTAACGACGCTCCTACTATTATCTTTTGAGACAACACCATCGTCGCGGGCATGAAATGCCCAAGTTGGAATGTCTACAATATTAGCTGCGTCGAAGTCACTTGCAACGCGGACACCGGCGATAGGGAGTGCTGCGGCAAAGAGGTCGGGGCTGCGACTAGCGATGTTCCACGTTCCGCCGCCACCCATCGAAAGGCCCGTGATATAAACTCGGCTTAGATCAGTGTTTTGATTGGTAAGAAATTGGTTGAGTTGCGTAAGGACGCTATCGCTACGAGTGATACTATCCCAATTATGGATTTGTCCTGAGACTGTTGTTGCTTGCGGTGCGTAGAGAAAAGCGCCACGAGCTTTTGCTGCAGCGAAGAGGTTATCGATGTTGCCACCAATTTGTGAAGTATTGTTAGTTCCCGTTTCGCCCGCTCCATGCAGAAACAGAATCATTGGCCGAGCCGAGTCTTGTGCTTCAGGCGGAATGTATAGCTGTCCAGGAAGGTCTGGGATGCTCACGTCCATAAACTCAGCCGGATTAGCCGCTTGAGCTACCGTCCCTGCCAGCAGAGCGAAGCTTAATGCAATAGTACTACATTGGTGGAATCGTAATTGGCGCATAATAATAAATTCCAAACAAGCAAGATAAAGGATCTTCAAGTAGAAGAAACCTTCGATAAGCAAAACAAGCAAGAGGCGACCTAGAACAAGTCGCCGATACTTAATGTTGTAGTATCATTCAGGGCTTAAGCTCTTGGGCACCACACAACCGTACCCAAGAGTTAAGCACTGCTAACTCGAGAGAGAGTTATTTCTGACGGCTACGAGTAACCAAGGCAATCGAACCCAATAGCAAAGTAACGATTGAAGCTGGCTCAGGAACAGCAGCAAAGGCTTGGATTTCTGAGAGTCCTAGCCCTTGATTGCTTGCAGCGGCAGGCGTAAAGACCAAGAGTACCGACTGGGTTCCGGCTGGAATCCCTAGTCCTGTGATTTCCGACCATGAAATATCTCGGCTAGCATTCGTCGCAATTTCGGTTAAGTCGGGAGTTTCACCAGGGCTCGTGAAAGTTGTATAGTAATCAGCTTCACCG
>CAYGQU010000302.1:0-4423 GCA_964352045.1 uncultured Planctomycetaceae bacterium | reverse complement strand
CGGCAATACCATTCGCATCGTTGCCTGAGACCGCAGTATAACGATTTCTCCAAATTGGGAGGATGTGGTTTCTTTTTGTGAGCCAGCCTTCCCATTTGACTTTGTCAGAAAATGCTAGTTTCGGTTCGAGGTATAGCGTTTCAATCATGGTGCCGGTTGTCGATTCTGCCCAAACGGCTGTTGCTGGTAGCTCTTTTATGTGTTTTTGATAGCTGATATAGATTGATAGCGGATAGCTACCGACCCCTTTCACCTCGCGGGCAATTATTCTTTTACGCGATGAAATATCTTCCAATCCGATAAGCGAGGAGGCGCGTACGATTTGTGATTGGTTTCTGGCTTCGTAGCTTTGTGATATCAACCAACTAATCGGAGGCAGTGATAGACCCGAAGCTACTAGCGTGGCACTCAACGCGAGAGTAATGGCAATGATCTTTATTGGTGATA
The DNA here is from genome assembly GCA_964352045.1 of uncultured Planctomycetaceae bacterium. Classification (GTDB taxonomy): domain Bacteria; phylum Planctomycetota; class Planctomycetia; order Pirellulales; family Lacipirellulaceae; genus CAYGQU01. The sequence goes on along the minus strand of CAYGQU010000302.1, from coordinate 3,976 downwards.
AGGGAGTTCCCTGTTTTGCCAATAGAATTTTACGGAAATAGGGCAGTCTTCCAACAATGTGCAGCAACACCAACACAATTAACGAGAATCCCATGATGATGTGCACGCGGGTCGTGGTAAGCGAAAACGGCAGTGTAAACGCCATTGTCCCCGTAGCGGCTAAAGCCATAAAGGTTCCAAGCAAACCAAAGTTGACAACGTGACGCATTATGTTTGGCTTCCTTTTGCCTTAATGCGGATTGCTGGGTTAGGCGTCAGCTGGTTCTGACCAAAGCCAATTAATTCGCGTAGCTCTTGGATATGCGAATTTCCAACTATTCGAGGATTAGTACGGTGCTTTTTGCACAGTACAGCTGCAAAACCCGTAGCGACTCCCATCTGTGCACAGGTGTTCATGACGCGTGGTCCTGCTAATCCAATGTGCGAACAACTAAAGCAACGACCTGCCATCATCAGATTGACTATGTCTTTGGAGTAGAGAGAACGGAAGGGAATGTAGTAATCTCCGCCGGTCTTATGAAATAGGGCTTGCGAAAGAAAATCAAGCTGATCCCCTTTCTCGGCTCTTTGATAGTGCGAATCAATTTCTCGGCGTTCAACCACGACGGCATCGGGAAATTCACGTCGTTCTGTCGCATCATGCATTGTGTAGATATAGTCTCCCATGATTCGACGAGACTCACGTTTGCCACCTATGTAGGCAACCCAGTCGAGTCGCCAGCTTGCATATTTTGGCATTTGCTTCGCATTAGAAAAGCTGCCATAGATTGCTCTTAGCAAATGATCTCGGATTTGTTCTGCATCAGAGATCTGATCGAGATGGGGTGCCGAATACTCCCATTGCCAATCTCCTTGGATAGCTTCATGGTTTAATGCGACTGGCATTGCCCAGGGGACGTCAGGAAAAACATGACGCTCGTCCGTCATTGAAGCACCCCATAGGACCGAAGTGCCCATGACACGATTGTCGCTTTCTAGGGGGCTCCATAAATCGCCATGTTTATCCCATTGCTCACCAAACTCGGAGCTAGCTTCTCTACCGCTACGAAATTCGGCGCCAGCCCAATAGCCAAGCCAACCATCGCCAGTCGAGTCGATGAAGGTCGATGCTTTGAAACGATGGATCAGACCGGTAAGTACATTCTTAGCCTCAACGCTTACTAGGGAATCTCCTTGCTTTTGTAGGCCACAAGCAATATGCCCTGCAAACAAGTCAACGCCGGCTGCTGCTAAATTGGCTTCCCTTTTACTTTGATCCTCTATGGCTTGGCTGTTTCCGTTGGGGTAATGTGCCGTATCGATTTGTTTAATGATGTCGGTTGCGTAGCCATGGATTCCGAGGGTGTGAACTCGAACTTCTTCACTCGCATTGCCGCCGAAGAAAGGTCGATCTTGAATCAACGCGACTTTGAGGCCCCGCGATCGTGCAGCCAAAGCGGCACCACAACCTGCCATGCCCCCGCCGACGATGACTAAATCAAATTCGGATTCCTGAATTTCCAAGTTTACTCGACCTGATTGCAAGTCTTTCCAATTCGCAAGGTCGATGAGATTTTTGTTTGGCAGGTTAGGTTCCTGATCTTGCGTAAGAAAAATCGCATCGCAACGGCCATCAAAGCCGGTGATGTCTTGGAGTTCGATTGCAATTTTTTTATTGGTGTTGAACTTTAGCGATCCACCATATTCCCAGTGCCACTGATCCGACCCTGATCCAAAAGTCTTTTTTAGCGGTTCGTTCTCAATTAGTAATTGAAAACGGCCAGGGGATTTCCATTCGCCGGGGCACCAGTCACGATTGCGTACCCATACATGCCATTGCCCCGATTCGACTTCAACCTCGGTCTTGGCATTCGCAACTGGTTCAACCATGCCATGTGGTTGCAAATAGGCTACTCCCATTTGTTGGTAATGGTGGGTATCTAGCTTCCTTCCACCAAACGTATCAAACGAAGAGGCTTCGATCAAAATTCCACGTGCGTAAGCTTTTTCGGATTGAGCTAACAGATAGCCGGGGGCAATTGCTGATGTGAGGCCAACTCCCCCAATAACTCGTAGGAAACTACGTCGATCTGTAACACGCAGGTTATTTGAAGAAATGGTCATCGAGGCTTTGTTTCTTTCAATAACAACTTAATAACGATCACGGATTATAGAACTCATCAAGTAACTTGAACGTCGTTCGATTGTAATGGAAGAGCTACTTTTAGGTGTAATCCTAGAATCTGTGATTGAAGAGCATACTACTTAAAAGCCCCAGCCCAAATAGCGTTGCACAAGCAGGAGTCGGTAGCTCAATTGGCTTAGCCACTATCTGTAATCCGGAGAGAACGCCAATAGCCTGTCCTTTGCCAGTTATCTCGATTCGGATCTGACCAACTCCGTTGGGTGCAATGTCCACAAACTCAACGTGTGAGACGCTTTTGTTGAAGGTAAGATTCCCCTGGGGGTCGGTTGTAGTAATTGTTGCCTCACCAGTTTTATCAGATAAGGTTTGTGTGCCAATCGTATAGTAGGTATCGAATGCGGCTGCTCCGACTAAGTAGATATCGTAAAGATTATTACTATTAAGTCCACTAATGGTCACAACTCCAGTTTCATAATTTACACCAAGATTACTGTTCGTGAAAATTCGGTCAGCCTGCAAGGGATTGATGATCGTGTTTGGATTGAATGCGCTAGCAAATCCTTCGGTTAGTTCAACGTAAAGATCACCTGCTGAGGAGCCGTCCGAAGCGAGTAAGTCGTTGAAGACTTGTCCTGTCTTCACTCTGTTGTTGTTTGCCTCGTCAAGAATAGTTGGTGCGCTATTCCAATAGGGACCCGATTCGGGAGCAGGGCCTTTGCCGAAATAAAGCTTGGCTGTTGTGTTTGAAGTAGCGGTTCCTTGCTCATCGAGGTTGAGACTAAAGTCGATGCTAACGACCTGCGATTCGGCAGGCCTCTTAATACGTTGGGGAAGAAACAATCGCTCAGCAGCACGCTTACCAAGTTCTAGGGTGGCTAAGCCATCAATGTGAATTGGTTCATTCGGCAAAATCGACGTATCATGGATGGGAACAAGAAAGGCTCCTGGCGTGGAGTATGCTGATCCTGAGTAGGCATCAACTGCCTTTTGCGAAGCACGCAGGTTCAGTTCAAAAGTCGGATCAATTCCATTGTGAACTGTTCCGTAAGAAAATAGCATGTCGAGCGACGAGAATTGTTCTCGAACACGCCCAATTAAGTGTCGCAGATTCGTCGCATAGGCATCTGCCAGTGCCTGGGTTCGGGCGTCACCTTCTCCCTGTTGCCAATGCATGCCCCGGATTGTGAAAGTGTGCCCCCCGTCGGTAAGTGCCTGAAGAGCTGCTGTCACGGTATCGACGAATTCAGCATATTGATCTCCGTAGTTCGCCGTATCGGAATTATTAGCCCCGGGATGCCAGTTGTTGCCATTGTCGACATCGGCAGAAAGGGCAGTTGCTCCACGGGCATGTTTGATAATTGCTATGTTTCGGTCAGGCAATAATTGGTCAAGCCGATTGCCCAATCCGATTTCTGGACCAAAACGATTGGCAATCCCTGCAGGCGCAGGTTGAAGCGTTGTCCATGCGAGTGCTCCATTGCCAGCAGGTGGCCCGCCGCTCGTGAGGCTTGCTGAATGAAAAAGCATCACGTTAGCATTGCTAAAATTAGCTGGATCAAGCCCATTCGTCCGAGCTTGTCCCGAGGCATTTGATTGACCGCCTAGCAAATAAATGTCGTACTCGTAAGCGTCACCCGAGGTTATCAAACCGAAAGATAAAATGCCGATTGAGAGAAGAGGCAATCGAAGCAGGAATTCAATCTTCCACAGCGTCTTGAGCAAGCTGTTGGTCTTTAACATGCAGAAAGCCTTAAAAGCAGTCCTCGGTGGTAGCGTCCGTCAAGATTGCCAGCAAAGAAAGAAGAAAGTATGGGTTTTAAATTCGCTCACTTATCGAATTAGGCAATGAGC
>CAYGQU010000301.1:0-4446 GCA_964352045.1 uncultured Planctomycetaceae bacterium | reverse complement strand
ATCGAACTCGCCAAGCGTTACGGTAGCGCTCAATCGAGCAAGTTCGTCAATGGAATTCTTGATAAGCTGCAAGTGAAAGCATAGTTATATTAGCGAGTTGTATCAGAAAAGGGTTGAAAAGTACTTGGGGCCACGAATAACTCGGATTTGATGAAATTACGCGGATCTAAAAATTAGATTTCTGTGAATCACTTCGGTTTATTTCATTATGTGATTCAACCAATCGTCTTCACTAGTCTGGCAAATTATTTGATTCTGTCTGATTTCACCGACCAAAATCCTAGTAGAAATAATAGGATTTATAGGATCGGAGTGGTCCAGCTTATCTCGCTTGGATTAATCAAATTGGTCGTCAACATCGCCGTATCACCCTGGTGCATTTCTTACTCTACTAGCAGGCTTGAGTCTCAGCCCGATTCGGCAGACAATAGGCTTCACGCTGAACGATTAGCCTTCGCAGAAGGACCAGTCGCTCTGTTGATTCCATTTGATAAGACCAAAAATTCGAGATAGCGAGTTTCTTGCCATGGGTTTTTTTAACCGTCTCAAAGAAGGCCTGAAAAAAACAGGCAGCCTTCTAAAGACAGACATTCGTGACCTCTTCAAGAGCGAAGGTCGTCTGATCGACGAAGCTTTTCTCGAAGAAGTGCGTGGTATATTGTTTCGTACTGATATGGGCTACGACGCAGTCGATGCGTTGGTGAACGAAATTGCTACCAAGATGCGTGGCCGCGTCGTGCATCTTGAAGAGATCATCGACGTGCTCAAGGCAAAGCTGAAGGAATTGATGGCCCAGCCTGAGTCGCCGATTGACTTTGCCGAATCAGGGCCGACCATTGTGATGGTCTGTGGCGTGAACGGAGCGGGTAAGACGACTTCGATTGCCAAACTGGCAAGTCAGTTTAGTAGTGAAGGCAAGTCGGTGCTGTTGGGGGCTGGCGATACGTTCCGAGCCGCGGCAGTCGAGCAGTTGACGATTTGGTCGAAACGGCTCGGTGCTGATATCGTGACTGCCCCCTCGGGAACGCATCCCGCTACGGTTGCCTATCAATCGGTTGAGAAAGCGATTGCCAATAAAACCGACGTTTGTATTATCGACACCGCGGGTCGTTTGCAGACGCAGTCGGATCTGATGGCCGAGCTAACCAAAATCCGTGGTGCCATCTCAAAGCAACTCCCCGAAGCTCCGCATGAAGTGCTGTTGGTACTCGACGCAACGACAGGGCAAAACGGCATTAGTCAAGCAACGAAGTTTGCCGAAGTCGCTGGCTGTACCGGCATTGTGCTTGCGAAGCTCGACGGCACTGCCAAGGGGGGCGTTGTCGTTGCCATCCGTCAAGAGTTGGGACTGCCTGTAAAGTACATTGGTGTCGGAGAAGGGCACGAAGACCTCGCACCGTTTATCCCCGACGAGTTCGTCGAAGCACTCTTTGCCGATGTGCTAACGACTACGGTCTAAATGGATTGAACTACAAAGGCACAAAAGGCACGAAGAGATGCCCGAATGACGAATTCGAGCATCTCTTCGTATCCTTCGTGGTTCAATCCTTTAACCTTCTTCTTCGCTCTCCAAACGAAAACTCATTGGCAATAAATCAGCCAGCGAAAGCTGCTGCACTTCGTTGCTGTCAGGTGCGGCGAGAAAAATTATTGCTTCGGGGCCAAGTTCATTCAGAAACTGACGGCATGCTCCGCAGGGAGCGGCTCCTCCTTCGGCAATGACTGCCACGGCAATGATCGGCGATGTTTTTGGATGGACCGATCCATCGGCAACGGCCGAGCATGCAGCAACACGTTCGGCACAAATGGTTAAACCGTACGAGCTGTTCTCTACGTTTGCGCCGCCATAAATGCTACCATCCGATGTGAGTACAGCCGAACCAACATAGAAGTGCGAGAAGGGGGCGTAGGCATTTTCGCGAAATTTTGCTGCCGCTTGGCAGAGCTGGGCAACGTGTTCGTCGGTAATATTTTCGGGGGTAAGGTTCTTCATACCACCAGACTAGCTACCTCGATCAATTCAGTCGATATGATTCTTGACCAATGGAGGCAGTTCGTTGGGTGGTTCGCCTAGCTGAATCGCTTCTTGGACCAGTTTTTGAGCAAATTCTTTCCCTTTGTCGCGGGCAAAGAGACGGACGATCGGCTGTCCCAATTCGACTTCGTCACCGATGCGGACAAGCATTTCAAGGCCAACGGTTGGATCGACGATGTCTTCTTTTACTTTGCGGCCCCCGCCCAGCTCGATCACAGCATAGCCTAAGGCTTCGGTATTAATTGAGGTAACATGCCCTGCTTCGTTGGCAGTTATGACGATTTCAGTCCCACGGGGGCGTGGAGCATCAAGATCCCCCGCTTGGGCACGGACCATTTCCGCAAGTTTTTCGCGTGCGGTGCCATCGTCGAGCGTTGCTGCGAGTTTATTTTGCCCCTCTTCACGGGTTGCTGCTAGTCCAGCCGAGCAAAGGAGTTCGCCCCCTAGCTGGATAGTCAGGTCTCGCAAGTCGTCGGGTCCTCGCCCTTCAACACAATCGATCGATTCGTCGATTTCAACGCCGTTGCCCGCCATGCGGCCTAGCGGTTGGTTCATGTCCGTAACCATGGCTGTTGTCGCAACGCCCATACGTTTGCCGGTATCCACCAAGGAACGAGCCAACGCGTTTGCTTCGTCGAGCGTTTTCATAAAGGCCCCCGATCCGCATTTGACGTCGAGCACCAAGGCGTCGAGCCCTTCGGCTAGTTTCTTGCTCATGATGCTAGCTGTAATGAGCGGAATGCAAGGGACCGTTGCCGTTACATCGCGAAGTGCATAGAGCATTCGGTCGGCAGGGACGAGGCGTGGCGAAGCGCTACAGATAACGCAGCCGATATCGGTTGCCAATTTTTGAGCTTCCTCTAAATCGTAATCGATACGAAATCCAGGAATCGATTCGAGTTTATCGAGCGTTCCCCCCGTCGCACCCAGACCTCGACCCGAGATCATAGGTACCCGTAATCCACAGCATGCGAGTGCCGGCGCTAGAGGAATCGAAACTTTATCGCCGATGCCACCTGAAGAGTGCTTATCGCCGTTGGGGGGGCCTCCCGCGAATTGCCCTGACCAATCGAACACATCGCCCGAGGCGAGCATTGCTTCGGTCAGGGCAGCCGTTTCGGCAGTCGTGTTACCACGAATAAAAACCGCCATAGCCCAAGCTGACATTTGGTAGTCAGCAACCTCGCCCGAGACATAGCCTTCCACCAAGCCGATGATATCATCGGTTGAAAGTTCCTCACCGTCTCGTTTTTTAGCAATCAGCTGGGCAGTATTCATCGAACCAGTCTTCGTTAAGGGTAAGATCTTATGACAGTTCAAGTAAGAAATTATAGTTGTATAAAAACTCTGCTAATAATTTGAAAAACCCTCTCCCGAAAACGGGGGTGGGGAATAAGTGAAATAAATTTCTAGCTATCAAGCAAAGGTTTGCTTCAAAACAGATTCGACGATACTCAGCATCCGCTGGCCAGCCCCTTTGGCGGCGGCGACGACTTCCTCGTGTGTTGTTTCACCAAGTGAATCGGGCGAGCAGGCATTGGTAATGACTGACATCCCTAGTACTCGCATCTCGGCATGGCGAGCAGCGATCACTTCGGGGACGGTTGACATGCCAACCGCATCGCCGAGCTGTCGGCAGAATCGGTACTCGGCGCGGGTCTCATAGGTTGGCCCCAACATGCCGACGTAGGTGCCGGTCTGACAGACAAACCCTTGGTCGATTGCCGATTGCCGAGCCAGCTTAAGTAACTGGCGATCATAGGGCGCAGACATGTCGGGGAAGCGAGCACCAAGGCGATCGTCGTTCACTCCTACTAACGGATTGGCTGACATGAGATTGATTTGATCATCAATCAGCATGAGATCGCCTACCTGGTAGTGCGGATTCACGCCCCCTGCGGCGTTGGAAACCACAAGCAATTCAATACCAAGTTGCTTCATTACCCATACGGGCTGGGCCGCTTGGCGTGGGGTCCAACCTTCATAGAGGTGGAACCTACCTTGCAATGCCATCACCGGTACACCAGCAAGCTGGCCAACGATCAATCGCCCCGCGTGTCCTGCCGCGGTCGAACGTGGAAAATGCGGTATCTCTTCGTAAGGAATCGAAACGGGTGCCGATCCCTCGGGACCAACAATCTGTTCGGCTAAGTCGCCGAGACCCGATCCAAGGATAATGCCGGCACGCGGTGATTCGATTCCTTTTTTAAGAATCGCCTCGGCAGCCTCTTTTGCCGCTTCGTAAAGACCCTGCACGATTCTTCCTCAAATTTTTCTTGTTTTCATCGGAGATAGCGAAGCGTTACTTTTTTGATGCTTCATAATCGAGAATGCCTTCGACTAAGGCACGCAACTTGGGTTCGGCCGAGTTGGCGGTGGCGATGATTTCGTTGACGTCAGCTACCTCCAAA
>CAYGQU010000300.1:0-4450 GCA_964352045.1 uncultured Planctomycetaceae bacterium | reverse complement strand
GGGACACCCGAGCCGAGCTGAGAGTTTTTCTAGATTGACTTGCAGACCTAGTCGGTCGGCTAAGTCGGTCATGTTCAGAGCAACAACCGACGGTAAACCAAGCTCAAGTACTTCCAACGCGAGCGGCAAGTTACGTTCGAGGTTTGTTGCGTCAAGTACGATGACGAGCGAGTCGGGCTTGGCTACGCCATCGCGTTTGCCTAGCAAGACGTCGCGGGCGACCTCTTCGTCCGGGGTGGTTGCGTTGAGGCTGTACATGCCGTGCAGGTCGATTACTTGAACCGAACCACACGCAGGGCCTTGAAGCATGCCACGTCGGTGCTCGACGGTAGTGCCGGCAAAGTTGGCCGTTTGACCCCTTAGACCAGTAAGCCGATTGAAAAGCGAAGTCTTACCCGCATTGGGGTTACCGACCAGCGCAATTTGTGACGTACCTGCTTCGGAAGTCAGATCGACCTGAGGTAGTTCAATCCGAAGGTTTCCATCGTTCACAGCAAGCGAGCCAAGCGATGCCATCGGATCCGATGGCCACATGAAAAAGGAAGAATCGTTAGGAAGCAGGAATCAATTGCACAATGGCAGCAAGTTGACTCGATAGCCCCACACGCGAGCCAAGCACCCGAACGACCCAAGATCGGCCTGTACGCAAAATTTGCACTTCACGACCTTCGCAGAAACCTAGCGCCTTAAGACGCTGCGAGTCACTCGTATCACCATCAACGCGACTGACACGATACGTTTGGTGTCGTTGCGCCGCCGTCATTGACAGCTCCGTGAACGGTAGCTGGGGCATTGATACCGGGGTTTTTGGTAACTGGTTCATCGGCAGCTGCGTGACAGCTTTAAGCAAATTGGCCATGGAAAGGAATCCGCCGTAGCGGGGCTTATTCGGGCAAAATGAGGCTAATAAACAGGTTAAAACAGATAATCGAGCAATATGGTTGAGAACGAATCTCAATTGCATTACGCAATCTTAATCATCTTATCGTCTCACTGCAAGGCGTAGATTGAAGGGATTTTTGTGGCTTTTTAGAGCGAAACGACCAATTGGGCAAATTGGTTGGCCACATTTGGTTGGGCTTCCTGCTTGGAATGCCTACTCAGTCGAGTACTGAATCGTAAACCTTGGCAACTTGTTCTGCCATTGCTTCGGCGCTGAACTTTGCTTCGTGAAGCTCCCTAGCTGCGAGAGACATGCTGGGATAATGAATCTCGCCTGTCGCGATCTCGGACAAAGCACCAGCAAGTTGGCTGACACTGTTCGGATCGACTAACAGCCCCGTCTGACGATGATGGATTGCGATGCTTGTTCCTTCACAGCGCGAAGCAACCACTGGTAGGCCGGCTGCCATCGCTTCGAGCACGACCATCGGTAAACCTTCGCCAAACAAACTGGGGAGCGCAAGCACATCAACTCGCGCTAGTGCAGAATGAACATCGTCGGTAAATCCTGCCCAATGAACTGATTGATTGAGCCCAAGACGATCAGCCCGTTCGTGTAGTGAGGCTTCATACTCGGGTGTTTCAAACGGGCCGATCGCTTCGAGCCGAATGTTGTGACCTTGCGAGCGAAGCATCGCGAGGGCATCGAGTAGCACCTCGGTCCCTTTGCGCGGTCGGAAAAGTGCGACCATACCCACGATCAGCGGTTCGACCGGTGTTCGGCGAATCCTTGCTCCGGGCGATCCTGCCGATAGGGTTGGTACGCCATTCAAAACGCAGGTTAAACGCTCCGCTTCGTAGCCACACGAAAGCATGTGGTCGGTCAGCGTGGGAGAAACAGTAATAAGTTGACTTACTTTACGAGCGGACCATTTTTCGAGCGTATGATTCACCTGATTTGTCAGCCAACGCGTTGAGTCTCGACTCGTCGGGCTATGGACATGATAAACAATAGGAAGGTCCAAATGGTTGGCGGCAATGGACGCAATGAGCAATGATCGTGGCGTATGAGCATGAAGCAATTCGTAGCCTTCTTCGCGAACGATCTGAATAATTTTTCTGACGGGTCGAAGATCGAACCGGCCTCGCATGTTGCATTCAAACAGCGGGGTTGATTGCGATGCACGATTTAGGCCAAATCGACCTGGCTTCAAACTAGCAAAGCCAACGTCGTAGCCATGTTGTGATAGATTCAAAGCAAGCAAATCTTGCACCCGCTCCGCACCCGCAAAGTGCTCACCATTAATGACATGAAGCACCCGCGCCTTGGCTACTGGCTGAGCAAAGGGAATCGAGATGACTGGCTCAACGATGCCCAATGACACGTCGCTGCCAAATTGTGATTCGATGAGTGAATCAGTAGGGGGTAACAGTACCATGGGCAAATGCCTGGTTCATTAACGGTTAGAGAGGAGAGACTGATGAGCAGCAACGTTCGTAAAACGCTTAATGAAAACCTAGCTCAAGAATGAGCTTCAGGTCGGCAACCAACAGGTAACCAATAGACAAACGAATGGCTGTGTCGAATATGCCGATTGCAGCGGGGTGATGACACTCGCACCCGAATGATCAAATCCTTAAGATCAAGCTAATTGCGTTAGCCACTCGCCCCTAACCGCTGTTACTCTAGTCCCTTAACCCCTTCAAACCATGCTCATTGTCACCACTACCACAGGCGATCATAGTACCGCCCAGCGAATCGCTACCGAACTCGTTGACCGCAAGTTGGCCGCCTGTGTGCAAACAAGCGGGCCAATAACTAGTACCTATCGTTGGCAAGGAAAGGTCGAAACATCAGAGGAATGGATTTGCACCGCCAAAACGGTCAAGGAGCATTTCCCCGAGATTGAATCGCTCATCGGCAAACTACACCCTTACGACACCCCCGAGCTGATCGGCACGCCGATTGTGCACGCTTCGGCAGCCTATGAAAAATGGTTGCGTGCAGAAGTGAGTTAATTCGAATTCTGAATACAATTGCTAGGAGTCTCGACAGGACTTCGTCGCTCACCAACGATTTCGAGATTCGCTGCTGAGCGTTAGAAGAGATTGCGAATGGCTTCCAATCAAGTAACCCAAAAAATCTGTCGGCGGCTAGGTATCTTGATGGTTTCTTCTTTCAACGCCATTTATTCTTCGCTAGGATGGGGCCTCTTGTGTTGATCCTCTCACAGCAGGTGAACTCTATGAACATTCTAGATCTTTGGCTCCCGATTTTGGTGGCCGGCATTGCCGTACACATTGCTTGCACGATTGCCTGGACGGTCCTGCCGCACCATAAAACTGAATGGATCCGTCTGCCACTGGGTCCACTCGACGACGCGATGCCAGCCGCCGGAGCCGAAATCGGTAAGCAGTATGTCTTGACCGAAACAGGAACTGACATCAACTCGCCCGACGCCAAGTGCCTCGGCACGCTGATCCTACGCGAACGATCCCCCAGCATGGGCGAGAACATCGCGATGACGATTTGCTACTTCTTATTTATGTCAACGATCATCGGTTACCTCTGTTCGGTTACGATGACGGTCGAAACGCCTAAGCTTGATATCTTCCGCTTCACCGCGACGTCCGCCTTGATGGCATATTCATTTGGGGGCTTGTCGCATGTGATTTGGTTCCGTCGCCGAATTCTGCTCGACATGATCGACGGATTGGTTTACTCGCTGATTACAGGCGTGGTCTTTGCGACACTTTGGCCAGCGATGTAAACGGTTGCAAGCATATCAGTAGGGTTCAATTCAATAATTGACTCGATAAACCTTGGGTTTTGTTGCCGATATCTTCATGTTCTTGTAGCTTGGCACCACTACCGTCCCAATATGTCGAAGTATCGTGGAATCGTTGCTGCCAACAGATCCACCAGGATTTAACCATAAAGAAAAAGGGGAGTTCAAATCCGCTTCAAAAAGCGAAAAACGAATTGTTCAGTTGTACTCAACATAACGTTCTGCATAGCAAACCTTACTTAGTATAACCCGGCTAAAGGTCCTGCCGCAGCGGCGAGCGAATCGACTTTGGCTGATACCACAGGGTCTTCTTCCAAGATCGGGGCATGGTGCGGTTTGATACGGGCGTCGATCACCAGCGCTCCGCGACAACCCCAGTGCTTGCGATCCAACGTCGGTCCGATTCCCCAGACATCGGCCGACGGGTTCGCGCGTGTGAAGGTGGCCCAAAGAAAATTATTCAAACCTTCCTCCCCTTGGGCTTGCGTAACGAAAGTTGGGTTATCGACAATGAGCACCAAGCGGAATTGGTTGATCGGATGATCGACCGCAACTTGGCTACAGAACCGACGCAACTCGTCCGATGCACCAGCCATCGCATCGGCTAAACCTTGCTGTTCGACTTGTTGGCCCGTCGTCGGATCACGCCGAGCTGCATCATAATCAAACGATGGCTTAGGCAATCGTGGCCCCCGCACGGCAACGATCCCCGGCATAACGACATGCGGTTCGTCAAATCCATCGGGCAATGACAGGTTGCCGGTCGGTAAATCTGACGC
>CAYGQU010000299.1:0-4454 GCA_964352045.1 uncultured Planctomycetaceae bacterium | reverse complement strand
GCGCAAATACTTATTAACGCCGGTGCCGACGCGATTGGCTTGAATTTTTATGAGCCAAGCCCAAGATCAATTACCTTGGCGGACGCTCATGAGATCGTTCAAGCGATAGCCGGAAGACTCAAAACGGTTGGCGTGTTCGTTAACTCATCCAGCGATGAAATCAGCAAGCTTGCAGATGAATTGCATCTATCGGCAATTCAACTGCATGGTGACGAACCTGCCGAGATGCTTTCGGATTTGCCATCTGGGGTGCCAATCATTCGAGCATTCCGCGTAGGGGACAAAGGCTTAGAGCCAATTGCCCGCTACGTGGCCGATTGCGACACAGCGGGTCGGATACCCGACATGGCCCTGATCGATGCTGCATCATCGGTTGCCTATGGAGGGACAGGCAAGCAAGTCGATTGGGAGCGATTAAGAAAGGATCGGCATCTCTTGGGTGTTTTACCCCTCGTGCTAGCGGGAGGCCTAAAACCAACCAACGTACATGCGGCAATCCGTATTGTGCAGCCCGATGCGGTAGATACCGCTTCGGGGGTAGAGGGTAGCCAAGGTGAAAAATCAGCCAAATTAGTCGATACATTTGTGGCGAATGCAAAACAAGCTTTTGAAGCCTGATTGAAAGGTAGTTTGAAGCCTGACTAATATTGAAATAGCTGAAGAATTAAGCATCCTAGTACTAGGTATTAGCGAAGATGAAATATAAGATAGTTTCAGCATCATAAGCTGATACATTCGGGTGTTTTGAATAACACCTCCCACCCACAGGCATTGACTATTCTAGTTGTGCCATATTTCACAATTCCGAATTGATGGAGAGTCAATAGTGGCGACGGTTGAAACCGCTAAGCTTCCTTACAAAGTTCTTGATTGCTCACCTGAAGAGTTCGAGCGTCTTGCCGCCTATGGCCGCAAAGAGATCGAGATTGCCGAAAACGAAATGCCAGGCCTGATGGCCCTTCGCGAGAAGTATGGCAAAACGAAACCACTTGCTGGCGCTCGAATTGCTGGCTGTTTACACATGACCATTCAGACGGCGGTCTTGATTGAGACACTTGCTGAACTCGGTGCAGAGGTCACTTGGAGTAGCTGCAACATTTTCAGCACACAAGATCATGCCGCCTGTGCCATCGCGGCTGCGGGTATTCCCGTTTACGCCTGGAAGGGCGAAAACGAAGAAGAATTTGAATGGTGCATCGAGCAAACGCTCGTGTTCCCTTCGGGCGAACAATTGAACATGATCTTGGACGATGGGGGTGACCTCACCGCCATGGTGCATGATAAGTACCCTGAGCTCCTGGAAAATATCCGCGGCCTCTCGGAAGAGACGACCGCTGGTATCCACCGTCTCGAAGTTTTGGTTCGTGAAGGGCGACTCAAAGTACCGGCGATCAACGTCAATGACTCGGCAACAAAGAGCAAGTTTGACAACCTTTATGGATGCCGCGAATCGCTTGCCGATGGCGTCAAACGAGCCACGGATGTCATGCTTGCCGGCAAAGTGGCGGTTGTATGCGGTTACGGCGATGTGGGCAAAGGGTGTGCTCACAGTCTTCAACGTTATGGCTGCCGTGTGATTGTAACGGAAATCGATCCGATCAATGCATTGCAGGCAGCGATGGAAGGTTTTGAAGTTACGACCATGGAAGAAGCTTGCAAAGAAGGTCGCTTGTTCGTCACGACAACAGGCAACAAAGATATCATCCTTGGCAAGCACATGACCCAAATGGCTGAGGACGCTATCCTCTGTAACATTGGTCACTTCGACACGGAAATCGACATTGCTTGGATTGAATCACAGGTAGCCGCTGGCAAGGTGACCAAATCCGAAATCAAGCCTGCCGACATCGGTGCCGTTGATCGTTACACGTTTAGCGATACGGGCCGTTCGATTATTGTATTGGCAAAGGGTCGTTTGGTGAACCTTGGATGTGCGACGGGCCACCCTTCGTTTGTGATGAGTACTTCGTTCACGAACCAAGTGCTTGCTCAGCTCGACCTATGGCAAAATAGCTCGGATTACGATGTCGAACTCTATCGTCTTCCAAAGAAGTTGGACGAAGAAGTCGCTCGTTTGCACCTCGATAAATTGGGTGTTAAGCTCACTCAATTGTCGCAAGACCAAGCCGACTATATCAACGTTCCAGTCGAAGGTCCTTACAAGCCTGATCACTACCGTTATTGATAAACACCTCAATAGTCTATCTTATCGATGAGATGCTTTTTGAGATTCTATAGCTTCTCTCAGCCTTACGGTTGAGAGGAGCTTTTTTTATCTACCTCCGTTTATAACGCTGACATTAGGTATACTCTTCGGGTGCAGCTTTCTTATTCGTAAGTAAACCAACGTATTAGCAATCGGACACGGTGCTAAACAGAAGCACTCATAACAAGGAGATAGCGATGCCAAAAGTAGAAGCATTCCGTGGACTTCGTTATGCTGACGAAGCAGGTTGTATGACGGATCTCGTAGCGCCACCCTACGACGTGATTGATGACGAGCTTCGCGAAAAGCTAGAAGCCGCTAATCCTCAAAATGTCGTAAGGCTGATTTTGCCACAAGAGCAGGCGGGTGATTCTGAGCCAAACTCAGGTGGAGAGAATCGCTACACCCGGTCAGCAGAGTTACTCAAGGCATGGATATCCAAAGGGTTACTTGTAGAAGAAGCTAAGCCTGCCATTTACGTCTATCACCAAGTCTTTACGGAAGGGGGCATGGAGATTACGCGACGAGGATTCATGTGCCGAGTTCGGCTTGAAAGATTCGGCGAAGGGCAAGTTTTTCCTCACGAAGAAACGCACGGCGGCGCGAAACTGGACCGACTTAATCTGTGGCGTGAGTGCAAAGCCAACCTGAGCCAAATCTTTGGGCTCTATCCCGACGAGTCGAACGAAGTGCAAGAGCTTCTGGAAAAACAACTAGATGGAATCAAGCCAATCGAAGCGACAGACCACCTTGGCGTCGTAAATAAAATCTGGCCTTTGACCGATGTCAAAACGATCGATGCAGTACGAGAAGGACTCGACGGGCGACCTGTCTACATTGCCGATGGTCATCACCGATATGAGACTGCTTGCAACTATCGCGACGAAATCGCCGCAGCTAGTGGGGGGGTACTACCTGACGATCATCCAGCAAATTTCGTTTTGATGATGTGTGTTTCTACCAGCGATCCGGGCATGATTGTTCTGCCGACGCATCGCTTGTTTCGCAACATGCCAAAAATGACTGCCGAGGAATTTTCTACTAAACTAGGCGATTCGTTTACGACTGAAATTATTGGTAAGGGAGCAGCCGAAGCCCTCCAGGTTTGGCAAAAGGTAGAAGCAAAGAACAATCAAGGGGCGATGGCATTTTACACCGCGAAGGATATGCAATGGACTTTGTGCCAAGTGACTCCTGAGGGAAAAAAGCGAATGGCAGATATCTCGGCCAATCGCTCAGCCGACTGGCAATCACTTGGAGTGAGTCTGCTTCATCATTTGGTGATGGACGAGCTATTAGCGGCACCTGAATCTTCGGCTCCGAAGTACGTTCGCTCGATTGAAGAGGTCGTCGAAGGGATAACAAAGGGGGATGACTCGGGAAGGGATCTAACAGGGCAACTTGGCTCGGGTGCTCAATTCGAGTTGGCGGCTTTGGTGATGCCCGCCTCGCTGGAAGATATTCGCAAGGTCTCGAACCATGGAGAGCGGATGCCGGCGAAGAGTACCTACTTTTATCCTAAGGTTCTCAGCGGATTGGTTATTAATCTTTTGGAATAGTTTTTTTGAGAGAAAGATTCCCGCCCCGGTCTTGGGCTAATTTGTCTTCAATCTTCCTTCCGGAGTCACCATTCCACCGTTTCATGTGAAACGGTTAGTCAACTTGGCCAAGAAGAATGCCTCGCATGTTTCACGTGAAACGGGCAGAACAGTCTGGCTAGGTAAGTTGTTTCACGTGAAACAGGGCCTGGATGCCAGCAGTCGCGGCACGCCCTCAGAATGAGCTTCCTTCGTTTGGCAAAGGCTCCTACACTCTTCGCCGCCAGGTTAGGCGTAGGTCATGCTGACTACGTTGAGCCTTGATTCAATACTAGTTGAGGTTGAGAAGTGGGACGTGTTCTCTGCATTGCAAATCAAAAAGGGGGTGTCGGCAAGACAACCACCGCCGTCAATTTGGCTGCTGCATGCGCTATGAGTGGACGAAAAACTTTGCTTATCGACCTCGATCCACAGTGCAATGCAACCAGCGCTGTAGGAGGTGTCCCCACCGCCCGACACCCTCTGGTCGAACGAACTCCGCTGCGAGATTCCATCACCGAAACTCCGATCGAAGGGCTTTGGCTTTTGGCTGGCAGCCGAAGTTTTCATGACGTCGATCATTTAGCAACTGTTAGCGGAAGCGAGTCGCAGCAAGTTGCCGAGCACCTAGCGGCAAGCCTTTCGCTTTACGATCTTGTCCTGGTTGATTG
>CAYGQU010000298.1:0-4457 GCA_964352045.1 uncultured Planctomycetaceae bacterium | reverse complement strand
GCTACCTCCCTTCCCCGCCTGAAGTTACCAACGTAGGTAATGACCCGAAGGAAGAAGGAAAGCAAATGGTCCTGGAGTCGGATGCCTCGAAGCCACTTGTTGCCATGGGTTTCAAAATCACTGATGACGAGTATGGTCAGCTTACCTACACTCGAATCTACCAAGGGACGATCGCCAAGGGGGAAACCTACTTCAATCAACGTACGGGTAAGAAAGAACGCTTCAGCCGCATTGTGCGCATGCACTCGGACAAGCGAGAAGAAATCGACAAAGCCGAAGCAGGTGATATCGTTGCCATCATGGGCATCGACTGTGCATCGGGTGATACCTACTGTGACGAATCTAACTACTGTTCGCTTGAAAACATCTTTGTTGCTGATCCGGTGATCAAGATGTCAGTCGAACCAAAGAGCCGGGATAACTCTGACAAACTTAGCAAAGCGTTGCAACGCTTCCGCAAGGAAGACCCCACGTTCCACGTCTTTACCGACGTAGAGACCAACGAAACGGTTATCGCCGGGATGGGGGAACTCCACCTCGAAGTTTACGTTGAGCGTATCCGCCGCGAATATGGCGTTGAAGTCGAAGTCGGTGCTCCTAAAGTTAGCTACCGCGAAAGTGGCCAACAGGCGTTCAGCTTCGATCACAAACGAAAGAAACAGTCAGGTGGTTCAGGGCAGTATGGTCACATCGTGGGCTCAATGCGGCCAATGACCGAAGAAGATCGCGAAGCAGCCGAAGGGGCCGAACTTTATTTTGAAGACAAAGTAACCGGGGGACGAATTCCTAAGGAATACATCCCTGCTGTGAAGAAGGGCTTCGAAGAGATGATGGACAAAGGCCCCGTGGCTGGTTATCCCGTGGTTGGCATGGCGATCACGCTTGAAGATGGTTCTTACCACGACGTCGACTCAAGCGACATGGCGTTCAAGCTAACCGCTCGCGAGTGTTTCCGTGAAAATTTCAACCGCATGAAGCCTGTGTTACTAGAACCGATCATGCTCATGGAAATCGAGTGTCCTGAAGACTTCCAAGGTTCCGTCGTCGGACAAGTTAGCTCGAAGCGAGGTATGGTCGTTAGTACCGACACCGTCAACAAGGCAACGAAGATCATTGCCGAAGTACCGTTAGCAGAAACCTTTGGTTACTCGACCGAACTGCGCAGCCAAACGCAAGGGCAAGGTAGCTTCTCGATGGAGCTTCATAAATACGCTCCCGTTCCGTCGAGCATTCAGACCGAAATTGTCGAACGCCGAAAATTAGAAAACGCCTAATTCGGCCAGGTATTGACTTGCGAAATGGCTGGTTCGACTCGAATTTATTTGGTCGATATTCCAAGCTTGCCTAACCCGCATGATACGAAACACCGCCTAGGATTCGCTCCTGGGTGGTG
Source organism: uncultured Planctomycetaceae bacterium (assembly GCA_964352045.1). Classification (GTDB taxonomy): domain Bacteria; phylum Planctomycetota; class Planctomycetia; order Pirellulales; family Lacipirellulaceae; genus CAYGQU01. The sequence continues at coordinate 3,064 of CAYGQU010000298.1, read as the reverse complement.
TTTTTCATTATAAGACTTACCATTTAACGCTCGCAATTAGGTTCATTCTAGTCACAATGAAGTTAACGATTACTAGCAACCCAGATGTCACTCAGTATCGATCAAGTCCGTTGAAATCTGTCCACGATCAATCATCGACGCAATCGAATTCGATCCCCAAAACCCCCTGGTTGATCGTCTGTGGCATTGTCGGCATCGTGCTGGCTGCGTTTGGTGTACCGGTGCCGATTCTTACTTGCTTACTATTGGTTGGCGTGGGTGCCGATGCCGATCTTGCACGTCGTGCCCAGCAAATGGCAAGTTTGCCAGAAGCGACAGCCTGGTCGCCGGTCGTGACCGGTCTGTTTCGTTTTTTGCATGGCATGCTCTATGCAGTGATCTTTGTCATTGCCTGGGCCTCGTTGCTCGATCTGTGCCAAGATTTCAGCGACCGACTCTTCGTCGCTGGCGACTTGGTGGTGAGTATCGGATTGCTCGTCTTTCTGGTAAAGCGTCGCTGATACCCTTGGGTCATAGCCCCGTTGCTATCAAGTCAATGCGTTTGATGCTTTCTATTAATGCGGACTTGGGATTCGCCATAGGAGTTCAAATGCGATAGAATTGGCTTCCTCTTTAAGGCTTACGCGCATCTCAAGGAATTGGATTATGTTGCTTCGCATATTAACACTGCTTTCGCTTGGACTCCTTACCATAACCTTGCATGCCGAAGATTGGCCTCGCTGGCGTGGGGCACAGAGTGATGGCATTTGGCGTGAGTCGGGTATTATCGAATCACTTCCTGACGAACTACCCGTCGTATGGAGAGTTCCATGTGATCTTGGCTACTCAGGTCCGGCAGTTGCCGATGGCAAAGTCTATTTGTTTGAGTACGAAAAGCAGTCAGGGAAGATTACCAATAACCCGGGCGGACGTGACGAAATCAGTGGTGTCGAACGGCTTCGCTGTCTTGATGCGGCGACGGGCGAGGAGCTTTGGCGCTACGAATACGATCGCCCTTACAACGTCTCCTATCCCTCAGGCCCACGCTGCACTCCGACGGTTGATGGAGACAAAGTCTATTTGCTTGGCACCGAGGGAGATCTTACTTGTTTGAGCACATCTGATGGCTCGCTTATATGGAATAAGAGCTTTGCGGACGACTATGGGGCAGTGACTCCCTTATGGGGGCACTCGGCTCACCCGCTCGTCAATGACGATACGCTTTACTGCCTCGTAGGCGGCGAAGGAAGTGTTTGTGTAGCATACGATAAGAATACAGGTAAAGAGCTTTGGCGTGCCCTATCATCCTACGACGTAGGCTACTGCCCCGCGACGATGATCGAGCACAACGGCGAGAAGCAATTGTTGATCTTCCACCCCGAAGCGGTAAGTGCCCTTGTTCCAAAAACGGGTGAAACCCTTTGGAGCGTTCCCATCAAACCTGAGTACGGTATGTCAATCGCTCAGCCGGTAAAAGCAGGTAATCGAATCTTCACCACGGGCTACGGCGGGGGCGTTTCGGTCTTCTTTGAACTGCCAAACGAAGCGGGGCAAGAGCCAAACATTCTGTGGTCAGGCACGCCCAAGACATCGCTCTCGGCAGCCAATGCAACGCCTGTGATCGACAAGTCGGGCGAAGTCATCTACGGTTGCCATGCGAATGGAAGCCTCCTCGTAGCCGTTGATCTCCAAGATGGCAACCGACTTTGGTCAACCCAAAAGCCGACATTGTCTGAATCAAGCCGAGCCCGGCACGGCACCGCATTTATCGTACGCCAAGCTGACACCGACCACTATTGGCTCGCCAGCGAAACAGGTGATTTGATCCTCGCCAAGCTAACGCCCGAAAGCTACGAAGAGCTAGGCCGCGTCTCGCTGGTCGCCCCCTCTGGCGAAACCTTTGGCCGTTCGGTCGTATGGAGCCATCCAGCATTTGCCAACCAATGCATTTATGCTCGGAACGATAACGAGATCGTTTGCTACAGCTTAGCCGCCAAATAATTACAGAGAGCTTACGGCAGCAACCCCGGTGGCAACCCATTTGGGAATTTTGCCTCAATGACTTTTTTAATGTACTGCACTCGGTTGGCCGGTTTGGGGTGGGTGCTCATCATTTCAGGGGGCCCCCCGCCGGGCGAGGATTCGTCGAGAACTTTCATCACGCCGATCATCGCTCTTGGGTCGTAGCCGGCGAGGGCACATAGCTCGACGCCCCAGCCGTCGCTTTCGAGTTCGTCGTCACGGCCATATTTCATGCTAAGCATTTGTGTCACCATTTGGGCCATGCGTGCTGAATTGGCGTCGCCCCCCACCATACCTCCCGCTTGGGCTAGGCCAGTGAATAGTTTTTGCTTTGCCATACGCTCATTGCCGTGTCGTTCGATGACGTGGCCTATCTCATGGCCGATCACGCCGGCAAGCTCCCCGTCGGTGCTGAGTCGGCTGTAAAGCGCTTCGGTAATAAAGACTTGCCCCCCAGGCAGAGCAAATGCGTTAACCGTATTCGGATCGGCTAAGAGGGTGAACTCGAATTGGTAGGGATTACGCAATTGCACTTTGCCACCTAGTTCTTGTTCACGTTTAGCGATCCATTCGTCGAGTGCCTGTAGTAGTAGTCCTCCAATTGCATTGACGCGTGCCGTATCGTTACGACTGCGCGAAGGTCCGCCATGTTGCTGAACCATTTGTGGCGCTGCCTGCCGACCAAGCGCCATCTCTTGCTCTTCTTCCGCCATGGCAACGCGTTCGGCCTTGCCCGTGATTTGGTTCGTGTCCCCTGGATTGCCGTAGTAAGAGATTAGCGCAAACAGAGCCAAGCCCAAGGCGATAAGCAATCGGGTTTTGATGCCACTTCCCAGCTGCGACGAAGAACTAGCCGTTCGTCCGCTGCTAGGACTACCAACACCAAACATGGGCCGCTGACGCTGGCCATAGCCTCCTCGGGTTGTGGGTTGTCGGGTGGGCATCGGGAAACGAAAACCTGGCATAGCTACGTACCAACTGGGAACCAAAAAGAAATCAAATACTAAGTGATCAATTTAGCATATCAAGCGACTAAAGTCGCGTTACTTTACCATCCTTAAGA
>CAYGQU010000297.1:0-4464 GCA_964352045.1 uncultured Planctomycetaceae bacterium | reverse complement strand
GTCTCCATGTCCGTGCGACAGCAAGATGTAATCTGCCTCGACGTCAGCCCCCTTCACGGGCGACGTTGGCGAGTCATCTAAAAAGGGATCAATCAGCAGGGTCTGATCACCCGTATCAATCGACCAAGCATTGTGGCCAAACCAAGTAATCTTTGTCGGCATGATGAAAACTATCAGAGTCCTAATGAGAAGGGAAAATCGTGATTGTCTTATGAACGTAAAATTGCGTTCATGTTTTTCTTATAGGCTTCAACGCCGGGTTGCCCATAGGGGTTGATGTCGATCAATCGGCCTTCGAGCACCGTGGCAAGCATCAACATTTGCAATAATCCGCCGAGGTGAGATTCGTCAAGCTTAGGCAAAAGAATGTCGGCCGTCGGGCGGTTATCTTCGGCGTAGGCCTGGTTCGTTCCTGCGATTGCGGCTGACAGAATGTTTGGCAAAGTTTTGTTAGCCAGTTCATTGAGTTGATCTTGATTGTTGTCGCTTTTGCCAATGGCAAGGGGTGCAGAATCGTAGGATTCAACAATGACGTTGGTGATAAGCTTATCGCGGATCCCTTCCTGATGCTGTTGCCCACGGCTATGCAGATCGCGTGTGTTGACGATCGTAAGCGGTAAGGCACCTTGTTCATTCTTTCCAAGACTTTCGGCCAAGAGTTGGTCGTACCAAAGGCCGGTCGCCTCGAGGCGTTTGCCCCAGGTGCTAAGGATTCGTGTGACGCAGCCTTGGGTCTCTTCCAGCAGATGACAAATGCCGACGTAATCGAGCACAGCGTTATTGCCTGGTTTCGCTTGAGCAAAGTGGGCGCTCATCTCCTTCGCTCCTTCGAGCAGTTTGACAATGTCGAGTCCCATCAAAGCGGCTGGTAAAAGCCCTACGGCGCTTAGAACACTGAACCGCCCTCCAACGCCATCAGGCACTTCATAGATCTCTTTACAGCCTAGTGCTGTCGAAAGATTGAAAAGTTTGCCACTCGTGCCAGTCACAGGTACGAATCGCTCGGCGAGTTTCTTGGCATCGCCACCGACCGAACAGGCTAATTCTCGTAGGAAGATTCTCGTCGCGGCCGCGGTTTCGAGCGTGCCACCACTTTTGCTGATGACGACCAAGCCCCAAGGTTCGTCGCGACTTCTCAGAAGTTCTGCCAAGGCGGTTGCCGCATCGTTATCAACGTTGTTTCCTTCGAAGTAAATTCGGGGACGATTGCCTCGGGTTTCGGCGGGCGCTTCGTTGTAGTAAGGATGGCAGCACCCTTCGAGCAGCGCTCGAGCCCCCATGTAGGATCCACCTATGCCTAGTACGACGACGCTTTTGCACTCGCTGGCGAGCCGGTCGGCAGTCGCTTGAAGACGCGATAATTCACTGTTGGCACCTTTGACTGCTTGCTCGGCCAGCAGGCGGTCGGGTAGCAGATGGAAACCAGCGTCGAGTGGTTCTTTTTCTTGCGGAACTTCGGCCCCCGCTGCCCATAGATCGGCGTCTGCCATAACTTCTGCCCGAGCTGTCTCAAGCTGTGGGGCCAGTTCGCTCAGCGCTTCAGCCGAGGTCCCACCATTGTCGAAGTAAGCTGCCGTTGGATCGTATTTGAGCATGGGAAGTCATTTCCAATGTGAATAGAAGGCCATGGATTGTGGATAGAAGTCAGTGAGTAGTTAAGAGATTTCAAGCAAAGCAATTCGGCTACACACAATCGCCTCATTGTATCGTTCTTTTCTACCCCTGTAAGCCGCCATGGAGAGAAGTGGCAAGGCTTGATCGACCCTTGTGCAAACTCCTAAATTCGCGACGATAGGGGCTCGAACATCTGTTTCTATTTGAATTAGAACCAAACCATCAAAAACCAGTAATTGCTATGGATACCCACGCCCTTATTCGCCAGCTTGTCCAAAAGAATGACTCGAAGATTGTCATGTACGTTGCCGATGGTTTGGGCGGGCTTCCACAAAAGCCCGGGGGACCGACCGAGCTAGAAGCCGCAGCCACACCGAATTTGGATAAGCTTGCCTCGGAAGGGGTTTTGGGAGGGTCGATCCCCGTTGCACCTGGCATTTCGCCCGGAAGCGGGCCAGGGCACTTGGGGCTGTTTGGGTATGACCCGGTCCAGTTCTTGATTGGTCGAGGTGCTTTGGAAGCGACAGGCATTGGTTTTAGTCTCCAAGAGGGGGACGTCGCGATTCGTGCTAATTTTTGTACTCTCGACTCGGCTGGTAACATTGCCGACCGTCGTGCTGGTCGTATCCCGACCGAAGAATCGACCCCCATCGTTGAGCGACTCGCAAGAGAGGTTTCGATTCCTGGCATTGAAACCTTTATTCTGCCCGTCAAAGAGCACCGGTTTGTCATTGTTCTGCGTGGTGCCGGCTTGGCAGGCAACGTGGCGGACACCGATCCCCAAGCAACGGGTGTGCCCCCACTCGACCCAAAAGCCAACGATCAGGCGAGCCAAAAAACAGCCGACATTTGCCAACAGCTGCTCGAACAAGTCCGTAAGCTTTTGGCGGCGGAAGCAAAGGCAAACTTCTGCACCCTGCGTGGAATTACTGGCAAGCCTTCGATTCCTTCATTCGAAGAAGTCTACGGTTTGCGTGCTGCTGCAATTGCTGTTTACCCAATGTACAAAGGGTTGGCTAATCTAGTTGGTATGGATGTGGTGGGCGAAGCGACCTCGCTCGAAGATCAAATGGAAGTCCTCAAAGCCAATTGGGATAAATACGACTTCTTTTTCATCCACTTTAAGTACACCGACTCGACGGGTGAAGATGGGAATTTCGATGCCAAGGTCAAGCGAACTGAAGAGTACGATGCTGCTGTGCCGGCAATCATGGAACTTGGCCCTGACGTTTTCATCTCAACCGGCGACCACAGCACGCCAAGCATGTTAGCCAGCCATAGTTGGCACCCCGTGCCAACGCTCTTGTGGGCAAAGAATTGTCGAACCGACCTGGCAAAAACCTTTGGTGAGTCGGCCTGTCTCACGGGCGGCCTTGGCCAGTTTGAAGCGAAACACCTAATGACCCTAGCACTGGCGAATGCCGGTCGGTTAGCAAAGTTCGGTGCTTAATCAATTCAGCTTAATCTTCGATTAACCAGAGGCTCGTAATTGATACGCTAAACATTGCAGCCTCCCTCCTTGCAGCGACCAGTAAATTTTAACCGGTACTTCGCAAAGAAATGGTACATAAGATCGAGAGTATGCGAGATGATTGGCAACCGGGTGATCCAGATGATCCACCCGAAGCCAACGGCGGAATAAAGCTGTCGAAAGACCTCAACTCCGATGATAATTCTGCCATCCGGGTGCGTTTCCTCTGGTGGCAGCTTCCCATGGATTTCGCCCATGAGTGTCTTCATGTCGATGCCAAGTTCCGCCGTTGAAAAATCATTTGCCGCGATATCGGTAAAACGGATTCGTTTCTTGCGATCCATCCAACGCAATAGGTTGATCTCACGTAAGCAGAGGGGACAATCGCCGTCATATAAGACTTCGACTTGCCAATCGGAGGCGACAGTTTGCTTGGGCATGCTATTACGGATAGGGGTGGATTGCACGATTCGAGGCTACCTAATGATTCGCTGATTCTCAGCAAGCGTAGGCGATATTCTATAGCTCTTCCTCAAAATCCTTCATGCCCAGCTGTTTCATCTTGCGATAGAGATTCGAGCGGTGCATGCCGAGCTTTTCGGCGGCAGCACTCACGTTGCCCCGTTCTTTGTCAACGGCCTTTTGGATGTGATGCCGTTGGAATTCTTGTGTTGCATCGGTTAGCAGCGGCGGGTACTCGGCATTCCCGCCGTCGGCATCGGGCGGGGCGATTAGAGCCAAGTCCTCTGGTTTGATCGTCGGGCCATCGGTAAGGTAAGCGACTCGCTCCATTAGGTTTCGTAGCTCGCGTATATTGCCTGGCCAGGAATGGGATAGCATTCGACGTTTCGCGTCGGCCGACAAACGTGGCAACTTGCGACCTTGCGATTCACAGAATTTTGCCAAAAAGTGTTCGGCTAGCATCAAGACATCTTCTCCCCGTTCGCGTAGCGGCGGCAATTCGAGCGAAACGACATTCAGGCGATAGTAGAGATCTTCACGAAATTTCCCTAGTCGGACCCATTCGAGCAAATCACGATTCGTAGCCGCCACGACTCGGACATCGACTTTGCGTGGTTCGGCTCCCCCGACACGGACCACGGTTTTATCTTCTAGGACTCGAAGCAATTTTGCTTGGCCGCCAGGTGACATGTCGCCGATTTCATCAAGCAGCAGGGTTCCTCCGTCGGCCAATTCAAATTTACCTGGCCGTGATTCACGGGCATCGGTAAAAGCGCCAGCTTCGTGTCCGAAGAGCTCGCTTTCGAGCAACGACTCGGCAATGGCCGCACAATTAACAGCCAGCAGTGGTTCGTTGCGTCGTTGGCTTTGGAAGTGCAAAGATTGCGAGACGACTTCCTTGCCCGTTCCGTTTTCAC
>CAYGQU010000296.1:2510-4471 GCA_964352045.1 uncultured Planctomycetaceae bacterium | reverse complement strand
TTACCGAGAAAGAAAAACTTGTTACCGCCTATCACGAAGCAGGGCATGCCCTGCTGGGGTGGCTCGTTCCGAGTGGTAGTAGCGTTCATAAAGTAACGATCATTCCACGAGGTCGAGCACTGGGTGTAACGCAATACATTCCTATTGAAGATCGTCACAATCAATCCAAGAGCGAGATGCAGGCTCATCTGTCGATGATGCTTGCAGGACGGGCGGCTGAAGATTTGATTTTCCATGACCTTAGCGCTGGCGCTAGTAGCGATCTTAAAAGAGCAACCGATATCGCGCGCCGTATGGTTATGCATTGGGGGATGAGCGAGGTAATCGGACCCGTAGCCCACCACTCGGGACACGATGATCCGTTCCTTGGACGCGAGATTGTTCAAGAGCATCGGCCCTACAGCGAACAAACTGCCGAGGTGATTGACTCGGAGGTTACCAAGATACTTAACGAAGCAGCCGATCTGGCGTTAACAACATTACGAGATCATCGAGAAAAGCTCGATAAGATTGCGACCGCTCTACTTGAAAAAGAAGAAATTGATACCGACGAAATCGTTGCTCTCATAGGTCCAGCCGTTGCTGAAGCTGATTCACCACTGGCCCCCAAGCCAGCCGACTTGCCCGATAATTTGCCTTTGCTAAAGAATAGCAAGTAATAAGACTTACCCTAATCACCTTGAAGTTAGTTTACCGTTATGAGCTCTTCCGAACGTACCCGTTTAGCCCACATCGTTTTATTCAAACTAAAAGATGCTAGTGACGCAGCATGTGATAAGCTAATTGCTGCTTGCGATGCCAAGCTTTCGCAGCACCCGGGGATCCTTTTTTATGGAGCAGGGCGCCGCGGTGAGGAATTCAGTCGGCCCGTGAATGATTCCGATTATGACGTTGGGCTGCATGTCATCTTTGAATCGAAGACCGCTCATGACGTCTATCAAGAATGTGACGATCACGTTGCGTTCCTTGCTGAGAATCGAGACAATTTCGCAGGCATCCGCATTTCTGACACCTACGTTTAAGTAAGTAGGTACCTAGGGCAGGATGCCCCTCATAAGAGGGGGTAGGCTCTTCCCGCGTAAGCGTAAGAAGGTTACGCCTTGGGAACCTACCCAGCATCGGTGCATATAGCCTACAATGCCAATGCGCCGCTGCTTACCCGAATTGCCAACTGGGAAGGTTCTGTTTGGAATTGATGGGTTCCTTGATTAAACGCCTGAAATGTCAAATCTCGACTACCATTTTGACCACTTCCTCAACCGCGAATTAAGCTGGCTTGAGTTCAATGCGCGAGTCCTGGAAGAGGCTCAAGATGAATCGAACCCCCTTTTAGAGCGAGTGAAATTCTTGGCGATCTTCTCGTCGAACCTCGACGAGTTTTTCATGGTTCGTGTCGCAGGGCTAAGGGAGCAAGCCTTTGGAGCCATGGCGCCACAAGACCCGCCTGCCGATGGAATGACCCCCGCAGCTCAGTTGGATGTCATCTCGGCAAAAACAAGAGACTTGGTCGAACAACAATATCAATGTTGGAATGAGTCGATTCGCCCTGCCCTCGCTGAGGCAGGTATCCAAATTCGTAAAGAAACCGAGCTGACCGACGAGCAGCGGACACAACTTGATGAATACTTTCGTCAAAGGGTTCTTCCGATTCTTACGCCGATGGCTATTGACCCAAGTCATCCAAGCCCCCGGTTCCATAACCGAGGCCTCTATCTTGCGGCTAAGCTAAAGCGTCGGACTGGCATCGGTCCCGAACGGATGTTTGCAGTAGTACAAATACCCCAGACCACATCACGGTTTATTCCAACTGAACCGAGCCGCCGTGACGAATTTATTTTGCTTGAAGATTTAGTTGCAGCACGATTACCTGAAGTATTCGGTGGCTACGCAATCCAATCGTTCGGTGCCTTTCGCATGACGCGCGACATGGACATGGATTTGCTTGACGAAGAGGGCGACGA
>CAYGQU010000296.1:0-2500 GCA_964352045.1 uncultured Planctomycetaceae bacterium | reverse complement strand
ATCGAATCGCGACTCCGTGCTCGGCAGAGGAGTGAAGCGGTACGGCTCGAATCAGGTCCGCGACTCACCGACGAGTTACTGGACGTGTTAGCTACTGAAGAAGAGTTACGAACTGATGATACGGAAGGGGTTTATAACGAAGTTTATCCTGTTAACGGACCACTCGATTTCACTTGCCTACATAGTTTAATCGACTTGGTTAATCGGCCTGACTTACTTCACCCGCATTTTTCACCACGCACGCCTGTTAGGCTACGTGACGAACAAGATTTGTTTAAGGTAATCCGAGCGGGTGATATTCTTTTGCATCATCCCTTTGATTCGTTTCGACCCGTTTCGGATTTTGTTGAAAGGGCAGCGCGTGATCCTGAAGTGATGGCGATCAAGCAAACACTCTATCGCACAAGTGGCGACAGTCCGATTGTCGATTCTTTGATTGAAGCAGCCGAGTCGGGTAAGCATGTTACCGCTCTCGTTGAGCTCAAGGCACGCTTTGACGAAGCAAACAATATTTCATGGGCTCGTCGACTTGAGCGAGCTGGTGTGCATGTTGTGTTTGGCTTCATGGATCTTAAGACCCACTGTAAACTTGCATTGGTTGTGCGACAAGAAGGTGATAAGGTACGCCGCTACGCACACCTTAGCACCGGCAACTACAATCCTAATACAGCTCGTATTTATACGGACGTCGGTTTATTTACCGCTGACGAGCAGATGACCGAAGAGGTCTCGGCATTATTTAACTTTCTGACTGGTTATTCACAAAACAAAGAATGGAAGAAACTGGCAGTTGCTCCACAGGATTTAAAGTCGCGAACCATTGAGCTAATTGCCGAGCAAGCCGAACGTGCTCGTAAAGGAAAGCGGAGTTGGATTTTTGCAAAATTCAATTCTTTGGTTGATCGTGATACGATTGAAGCTCTGTACGAGGCAAGCGTGGCTGGTGTCCCTGTTGAACTGGTTGTGCGAGGGATTTGCTGCTTGAAGCCTGGCATCGCGGGCTTGTCCGAAAATATCCGAGTTCGCAGCATCGTCGATCGCTTTTTAGAACATAGTCGAATCTTCGTCTTCGGCGAAGGAACGCGCCAATCTGTCTACCTTAGTAGCGCTGACTGGATGCCACGGAACTTTGAACGTCGTGTCGAAGTGATGTTCCCGGTTGAGGATTCCACCTTGAAGCAAGAGATCGTGGGAGAAGTGATCCCCATCTACTTGCAAGACAATCAACGGGCGAGGATTTTGACCTCGAAGGGTGCGTATGAACGTCCAAGCTTGTCAAAGGACGAGCCGGTGCACCATGCCCAACAAGAACTCTGCGATTTAGCGACGGCCAGACCTCGTTCTCGAACGGCAATTGAGAACGAAGCAAAGCGCGGAGCACGTAAGTCAGTTCGGGCTAAGAAGCGATCTCGTAAAAATTAGGACTGATAGCAGTCCTATAATGATCAGATAAAAAAGCTCGAAATAATTATGGAACGGCCTTAATAGCCTTATTTCGAGAAGTTCTTTTGTTTTCCACGCTTAGCCAACATTTTTTCCCTACCGCTGCATCCTTTCGCTCTTCTTCGGCGAATAACCTAATATGCTGCTAGTTTCTTAGTCTTGCGGAGGCCTCCGCAAGACGACATCCTCAGCATTCGCATGCGAAGCGCACACAGCACAGTAATGACATAGATGGCGTTCAGGCAGGTCCAAACACCGGATCGCTATCCCAATTCTTTTTAAGTGAGTATGAATAATAAATCACTTAAAGTTTACAGATTAAGAACCCTTAAGAAGAGGATATTAAACAATGATCAAATTCTATTTATCGGCTTTTGCCATCACTATTTTTGCAGCGACCGCCCAAGCAGCGTGTCCTAGCAGTTGTCAAAATTCGACTGCCCACGCGGCACCTGTGGTAACAATGCATCAAGTAGTCCATCATGAAGAAGCTGCGAAAGATATCGTCGGTACAGCGGCATCGATCGAAGATTTTTCGACACTCGTTGCTGCAGTCAAAGCAGCTGGCTTAGTTGAAGCGTTGCAAGGCGAAGGTCCTTTTACCGTCTTCGCACCTACTAACGAAGCTTTCGCCAGACTACCCGAGGGTACGGTCGCCAATTTACTGAAGCCAGAAAACAAGCAACAATTGACCAACATACTGCTTTACCACGTTGTTCCAGGTAAGGTGTTAGCTACTGATGTCGTCAATGTTACTTCAGCTCATACTTTATTAGAGGGGAAGGACGTATCGGTTAAAGTGGTTGATGGAAGCGTCTTTATTGACAACGCAAAGGTTGTTAAGACCGATGTACTAACCAGCAATGGAGTGATTCACGTGATAGATTCAGTAATCATTCCTGCTGAATAATTGTGATCACTAGCAGCAGCAACTATTTAGTTATAAACTGTGCGGGTTCGCTAAATCCGAGCCCGCACTCTTTATCAAAACGATAGATAAGAATTTTTCAAAAGCATCTTGCTTTCGGATTTAATTCAGTACCACAGTGTTTTTTAA
>CAYGQU010000295.1:0-4474 GCA_964352045.1 uncultured Planctomycetaceae bacterium | reverse complement strand
TTGCAGCTCACGGTAACGTTGTAGCGTCGTCTGAACGCGGCGGGCACAGTTGTAATGCTCTTCACCAACGTACTGAGGGTCGAGAATTCGGCTAGAGGATGCCAAGGGATCCACCGCGGGGTAAATCCCCTTTTCCGAAATGGATCGTTCGAGGTAGATAAACGCGTCAAGTTGGCTAAAAGCCGTCGCTGGTGCGGGGTCGGTCGGGTCGTCAGCAGGAACGTAAACCGCCTGCACAGAAGTAATCGCTCCTTTGTTGGTCGAAGCGATACGTTCTTGCAACGCACCCATTTCACTCGCAAGCGTTGGTTGATAACCCACTGCCGATGGCATCCGACCCAACAGAGCTGACACCTCGGAACCAGCTTGAGAGAAGCGGAAAATGTTGTCGACAAACAAGAGCGTATCGGCACCCGTCTTGTCGCGGAAGTATTCGGCCATGGTCAGTGCCGAGAGGGCAACGCGAAGACGAGAACCTGGCGGCTCGTTCATCTGACCGAACACCATACAAGTTTGATCGATCACACTTTTACCGGTGTCGCCGATCTTGGCTTCTTGCATTTCGAGCCAAAGGTCGGTTCCTTCACGGGTCCGTTCACCAACTCCTGCGAAGACCGAGTATCCACCGTGCTGCGTCGCGATACGAGCGATCAACTCGGTAAGAATAACCGTTTTACCAAGACCAGCACCCCCAAACAAACCTGCCTTACCACCACGAACGAACGGGGTGAGAAGGTCGATCACCTTAATCCCGGTTTCAAAGATTTGGGTATCGGTTGCGAGGTCCTTAAGATCAGGAGCATCGCGGTGAATTGGCCATCGTTCATCGACATTCACTGGGCCCCGGCCATCAATCACATCGCCCGTCACGTTAAAGACACGACCAAGCGTCGCTTCGCCAACAGGCACACTCACTGGTTCGCCCGTGTCAACGACTTCCGAGCCGCGGACCAAACCATCGGTACTTCCCAAGGCAACACAACGAACGCGGCCACCACCAAGGTGTTGTTGCACTTCGCCAGTAAGGTTAATTTTGACACCCTTTTGTTCGGTGTCGATCTTCACCGCGTTATAAATGGCAGGGAGCTGGCCTTCGGGAAACTCAACGTCAAACGTTGAACCGATAACCTGGGTAATGCTTCCGATTTTTTGCGTAGCAGTTGACATGGCAAGGTTTGCTTCGTGTTGTGTTACGCTGCTGAAGCAGCGTCAACGATTTCTACTGGTTTGTCTGTATAAGGTTTAGCTAGAATATAAATTCAATGGTCTTAGTTGGGTCGATCAGCTAATCGCTTCAACGCCACCGATGAGGTCCATCAACTCGTTCGTAATTCGTCCTTGACGAGCACGGTTGTATTGCATGCTAAGCATCTTGATGAGTTCGTCGGCATTTTCGGTAGCCGCCTTCATCGCGATGCGGCGAGCAATTTGCTCACTCACGGCCGAATCCAAGAAGCACTTAAATAGTTTTACTTTGAAGCTGGTAGGAACGACTTCTTCAAGTATGCTCTCAGGCGAAGGTAAAAACTCGTAAGTGTTGTTACCCGTTTCGGCTTCAGTTTCTTCGTTATCTACCGTTGTTAAAGAACCTAGCGGCAGCAAAGTTTCTATCGCCACGCTTTGCTTAGCCGGGTTTTCAAATTTGGTATAAACCACATCGAGCCGATCTATTCGACCAGCTGCGTAGTCGTCCAAGTAACGCGTTGCGATCTCATCGACTTCATCAAAACGCGGCTTATCTTCAAATTGAGTAAACGCTTCGGCAAGATCGACCTTGCGATATCTGAAGCCACTAATGCCTCGTTTACCAGCTACTTCGGCAGTGCAATTGGGTACTTCGCTGCAAAGCTTTTCCCATTGCTTGAGTCCTGCGCGAACTAAGTTACCGTTAAAACCACCGCAAAGTCCTCGGTTGGCGGTAAGCACCAACAGCTTGCCATTTTCGACTTTGTCACGTTGCTCGAGTAGCGGGTGACTAACCGATAGGCCCGCTTGGGTGAGATCAGAAACAAGCTGTGTGATTCGATCTGTGTAAGCGGTGGCCGCCGAGGCACGGTCCATTGCCTTCTTAAACCGCGCTGTGGCGATTAACTCCATCGTCCGCGTTATCTTGCGGATGTTCTTGACCGACTTACGGCGTTTGTCGAGGAGTCTTGGATTGGCCATGGGAAACGATTAAGCGTTGAAACGGTTAGCGATTGGGCTGTTTACAATTCGCAGGACAGCTTGCCATTACCTAGTAATAGCAAGCTAATCGTTACGAGGTTTTAAACTGGGTCTTAAACTCGGCAATAGCCGCTTCGATCGTCTCGTTGAGCTCCGACGAAATTTCTTTCTTGTCGATAATCTCTTGACGAATCTCAGGTTTTTGGTCGTGCAAGAACGTAACGAACTGTTCTTCAAAGGCAGCGATATCGGTCACTTTGACATCGTCGAGGTGACCTTGCGTACCGGCATAAATCAACATGATTTCGTCAACCGTAGCAAGCGGTTTGTATTGCCCCTGCTTAAGCAATTCAACCATGCGATAACCTCGGTCAAGCTTCGCTTGGGTGTCGGGATCAAGCTCCGTACCGAGCTGCGCAAAGGCTTCGAGTTCACGGAATGCAGCGAGGTCGAGACGCAAACCACCGGTCACTTTCTTCATCGCTTTGATCTGAGCAGCACCACCAACACGGCTAACCGAGATACCAGCGTTCATCGCAGGCTTCACACCAGCAAAGAACAAGTCTGGTTGCAGATAAATTTGACCGTCGGTAATCGAAATCACGTTCGTTGGAATATAAGCCGAGACTTCTCCTTCGAGCGTTTCGATAATTGGTAGCGAAGTAATCGAACCACCACCAAGTTCATCCGACAGCTTGGCCGAACGTTCGAGCAAACGGCTGTGGCAGTAGAAAACGTCCCCTGGGAACGCTTCACGACCTGGTGGGCGACGCATAAGGAGCGACAATTCGCGGTAAGCAACCGCTTGCTTACTCAAGTCATCGTAGATAACCAAAGCGTGGCCACCGTTGAACATGTACTCTTCGGCCATTGCCGTACCTGAGTACGGAGCAATGTATTGCAGCGGAGCGGGGTCACTCGCACCGGCAACGATCACCGTGGTGTAGTCCATCGCACCCGACTCGCGAAGCTTTTCGACGACACCGGCAACGGTCGATTCCTTCTGACCAACAGCAACGTAAAAACACTTAATGCCCGACTCTTTTTGATTGATGATCGCGTCAACGGCGATAGCGGTCTTACCCGTTTTACGGTCGCCAATGATGAGCTGGCGTTGACCTCGGCCAATCGGCGTCATGGCGTCAATCGCTTTGATGCCGGTTTGCATTGGCTCGCTAACCGGTTGCCGTTCAGAAACGCCTGCGGCAATCACTTCAACAGGGCGAGACTTACTTGTGTTGATGGGGCCTTTGCCGTCGAGTGGCACCCCAAGTGGGTCCACCACGCGACCAAGCAGTTCGTCCCCAACTGGTACGCTAAGTAATTGCCCTGTGCTCTTGACTTCCTCTCCTTCGGAAATTTTGAGGTAGTTACCCAGAATAATCACCCCAACCGAGTTTTCTTCAAGGTTGAATGCTAAACCGGAAACGCCTGAGTCAAACTCAACCATTTCGCCCGCCATCACGCCCGACAGGCCGTAGACCCTGGCGATCCCGTCACCGACTTCGAGCACTCGCCCGACTTCGCGGACGTCAATTTGGGCATCGTAGTTGGCAATTTCTTGCTGAATTACTGAGGCGATCTCGTCGCTGTTGAACTTCATCGCGTTTCTCCGACAGCGTGCAAGCCGCTGACTGCTAATAAGTTGTATTTATCAGAATAAAAGATTCTGGTCTGTTTTAACAAACGGGTAGTTGAACTAAGGGTTCAGTATCAATCGGATCAGCTGGCGAGCGTAAAACGTTCGGGCTGGGTTTCTATCGCTTCGATCGTCTGGGCGACAATCTTCTTGTGGGCTTTCGCGAAAGCGGTTCGGACTGAACCGTCAAAGACGGTGTCACCGACTCGAACTTCTAGTCCACCCACAAGCTCAGGGACAACTTCAACTCGCAATATTGGCTCGAAGCCCATCCTTTGGCGAATCGTTTCTTCGATCTGCTGAAGCACATCAGGACTTGCTTCGTGAGCAAGGCGAACTACCACCTCGGCACGATTGGACGACTCGTTATTAATCTTTTCCGCTTGTCGCACGACACTACGCAAAATGCCAATGCGGCCATGTTGCGAAAGGACTTTGACCAAATTGAGCACGATGGGACTAACCTTGCCTCCCAAAACCCGATCGATGATCGCTACGCGCTCGTCGTTGTCCAAGAAAGCAGAGGTTAACGTTTCTACAATCCGAGGATGTGGCTTGAGGACTTCATCACGAATCGCAACTAGCTCGGCAACCAACTCCTCTTTTGAAGCCCCGTTGCCGTTAGAAGCCCCGTCACCGGCAGCCCCCAAGAAACCTTGGGCATAGGTG
>CAYGQU010000294.1:424-4476 GCA_964352045.1 uncultured Planctomycetaceae bacterium | reverse complement strand
GAATTGCTCAAACCGGGTGGACGTATCGTGATGATCAGCTTTCACTCGCTCGAAGACAGGTTGGTGAAAGTTGCTTTTCGTCGAGATGACCGGCTTGAGATTCTTACGAATAAGCCGTTGCGACCGACCGAGGAAGAAGTGCTAGCAAACCCGCGCAGTCGAAGCGCTAAGATGCGTGTGGCTGAACGAAAGGCTTAGGATTTTTTCGATGAGAGGTTTTCCCGGTTAGTTTTTGAGAGGTTCTCTTGACGGAGCGTAGGGAAGCTGCCAAAAGCAGCAGCATGACTGCCCCGCGTTCTATTCCACCGACCGATCCGACTTCCAGGAGTTCGACAGCTGCTAGTTCGACTGCCACGAGGCTGGAGAATGGTACTATCATCCCTGCTAGCCCGCGCCGTCGAGAGGCGGACTACTCGACAGTAGCATGGGCGTTAACCGCGGTAACTTGTTTTGTGTTGGCGGTTGGCATCTTTGTTATTCGACAAGTGATTGATACGCCCCAGCGCGGAGGTCCTGTGGAAGAGGTTCCTTTGGCTGAAGAGATGCCCAACCAATCGGATCCCTCTTCGTCATTGTTGGTCTTGCGCCCCGAGAAACCTTCGAGCGATTATCAAGCCGAGGAAAACTTGCCGATGCTTCGCTGAGTCTTTTCATTTTGGGGTAGTGGCTAACTGATCAGTAAAGTTCATTGTAAGCTTCGGGTCTTCATCGCGTAAATCTTTCACTGTGGTCTTCGCGAAGAGTCAGTGAGATAGCGTTTGATGTCCTAAGACTAAATCTATTCATTATCCTAAGAAAATTTTAAGGATACGAGACTGCGTTATCGCAATAAAGTGGCAGGAATTACCCGATCAATCGCCCTCTTGATGGCGTATAATAGTAGTAGAAC
Source organism: uncultured Planctomycetaceae bacterium (assembly GCA_964352045.1). Lineage (GTDB taxonomy): Bacteria > Planctomycetota > Planctomycetia > Pirellulales > Lacipirellulaceae > CAYGQU01. The sequence goes on along the minus strand of CAYGQU010000294.1, from coordinate 3,587 downwards.
TCCGGTCGGAGGTTGTGATGAGTTCGGACTAGATTGGTAAGCTAAAATAATCTGATTTTGGCATCGAATCGAGAACGAGAAGTTGTCGCTGTTTTTTGCAAACCCTTTAACCTGGGAGGGCTTCGGTGGAACGATTTAGCAAAATTCTTGTGGGTGTTGACCTTGGTTGGGCAGATCGAACGGTTGCGGAAGAGCTGTCGGAGCCCAATCTTGAAGCGGTGCGTCAGGCACTTTGGTTAGCGAAGGCGAACTCGGCTTCGGTCCACTTCTTATTCTGTCTTGATCTGTCGGCGAAGGCACTGCAACTCATCCGTGAAACGAGCGGTAGTGAAGTCAATGTGTTGCAAGAGGCTGAAACCAAATTGGCCAACCTAGTAGCCGAAGCAAATAGCGGTGGCATTGAAGCGGATAGCAGTGTCGTGATTGGTAAGAGTTGGCTTCAGATTATTCACCAAGTCTTAAAAAACAAGTATGACCTTGTAGTCATTGGCACGCGACACAAAGGAGTGGTCGAGGGTTTGCTTTTAGGTAGCACCGCTACGAAGCTAGTACGAAAGTGCCCCTGTGCGGTTTGGGTTACTAAGCCACTGAAAGATAACGTCCATCGATCAATTGTTGTTGCTCACGATCTGCGATCGGTAGGTGAACATGCGCTGGAACTTGGTTGCTCTATGGCTGAGTCACAGAAAGCTCATTTGCATGTCGTTCATGCGGCAGAATTTAATGATTATCTTGACATGATGCCCGACGCATTCCCACGTGAGGAACTTATTAAAGACTACCGCGAGAAAGTTGAACAAACAATCAAGCAACAGCTCGATCGAATTAAGCTGACAGTTCCGGCAACGGTTCATGTACCAATCGAATCACCTGAGTTTGCAATTTTAGATTGCGCTAAAAAAAATCATGCTGATTTAATTGTTATTGGCACGGTCGGACGAACAGGTATCTCCGGTTTTATCACGGGTAATACTGCCGAACGTTTGCTGCCACGGATCCCCTGTTCGTTGCTTACGGTGAAGCCAGCCGAGTTTAGATCTCCGGTCGAATTGACCGAAGCTTAGCACGATATGTAGTCGATTTTTACAAAGTTGCTAGCGAACTAAGCTTAGTTTGTCGAATGTTCTAAGTAACAGTCGTTACTTCAAGCGAATAGCTTCCCGCTCTTCTCAGGAAGGATTATAGTGGAAAAGCTTCTTAACTCTTCACCGTATTAAACTTTTCTTGATATAGAACTTGTCTTGAAATCATCGTTCTCACTGGCGTGACACAAGGTATAGATTCAACATAGGAACTTTGATGATTTCAGCCGCTACCTTATTGAGCTACCGTTTTAATTGGACCTATGGGCTGCTTTTAATACTTACTGCAGCCATGGGGACAACTGATCTCGTTGCAGGTCCGCTTGACTTGCCAGATTGGGAATTAGTCTGGCAAGACGAATTCGATCAAGCTTCGCCCGACACATCGGAATGGGAGCTGCTCACACGCAAGGATAGTTTCAATAATGAGTTGCAATACTACCTACCTGAGCAAATTACGACTGATAGCGGCAATTTGGTCATCACAGCAACGGATCAACCTTTAGACGGCAAAGCTTATCGTTCGGGCCGAATGGAAAGTTACCAGACTTTTGGTTTCGGTCGTTTTGAAGCAAGGATGAATCTTCCGACGGGACAAGGTTATTGGCCAGCATTTTGGTTGTTTCCTAACGAGGTACCTTGGCCAACAGGTGGTGAGATTGACATTCTAGAAAACCGTGGTTCTCAACCCAACCTCGTTAGCAGCGCTTACCATTACAATACGGTTCCTAACACTAGTATCGTTGTCTACGACGAGTACACGGCAACCAATCCTGATGGTTCGCCAGTTAGTTTTCACAATTCGTTCCATGACTATGCTGTCGAATGGGAAGCTGATGAGATTCGTTTTTATGTGGATGGCAACAACTACCATACGATTTCGAGTGAGCAAGTAATCAATTTCGCCACCCCAAAGAATATTATTCTTAATTTGGCAGTAGGAGGTTGGTTTGGAGGTGATCCTGATAATTCGACACCGTTCCCGGCCGATCTGCTTGTTGACTACGTTCGGGTATGGGAAAGGCCCGAGGGCTATGGGCCTCCTGATCCGATGAATCCTTCCGAGCTTATGAATGGAGATTTCGAGGCCAATGGTAGTTCACCTACAAGTTGGACAGTATTTGGAAACACAGGGGGAAATGTTTCGATCAATGGAGGGGTGACCGAAAGTGGTGCGAACGCTTTGAAGTTATATGGACAATTCTCTGGTAATCCAAATGAGTCGGGTGTTTACCAAGGGGTGGCGATATCTGAAGGTGAGGCTCTTGCAGCCGAAGCATTTTTTCAAACGCCCTCGTTCGACACATTAGCTGGAAAAAGTAATCAAGTTACCATGGCTCTAGAATTTTACAGTGCCTTCGGAGCAGACCGTAACTCGGGTGATTTTCTTGAAGAGATTGTTGAAATTGTCATTGATGGAAGCTCGCAGGAGAATATTTGGATTAATAATTCGATCGAAGCGATTGCTCCAGCCGGTGCTGTAGAAGCCCGACTCGCATTCCGTTTCAATCAGCCTGGCTTTGATAATGGTGCGGTATGGATTGATTCAGCAAGCTTGGTAATCACCCCTGCTGGCTTGGAGGGGGACTTCAACGACGATGGCATTGTCGATGCAGCTGACTACACCGTGTGGCGAGATAACTTTGGCGCAACTGATGAGTCTTCGCTTAATGGCAATGGTAGCGGATCGGGTGGCGTTGATGAGGCAGACTATGATTTATGGGTAAGCAACTTTGGAGAGACGCTCGATGTCGAGTCGAGTTCAGCTTCTGTGCCAGAGCCAAGTAGCTTGACAGTATTGCTTTTCTCAGTTGTTGGGTCAGTCTGTCAGAGGCGTAAGAGAACCAAGTAGGCTGATTAAGCTACTGCTGCCCGTAGGCGGAACACGATCTGGTGGAAATCAAAGTTCTGGAAGAGCATTCTGTAATAACTTGTATGCCGTAAGAAAGCCAACTCGTCTCAACGGCAGGTTTCGCTCGCACCTTGAATCAACGGAGTAGCTAATGACTCTTACTAAATTAGAAATTTCCCCAGCATCCATTGAGTGTTTAAAGACGCTATCTTTTCTCGCCTTGGCTTTT
>CAYGQU010000294.1:0-414 GCA_964352045.1 uncultured Planctomycetaceae bacterium | reverse complement strand
TCGTACCGCGCCATACTTTGCTGAGCTACCTCTTTTACTTGCTCATCGGTAATTGCTGCTCTGCTAACTCTGAACTATAGCGGTTCCGTAACAGTTGTTGGTCCTGATCTTGGCGGCGCCTTTTCATTGGGAGACCAGGTCGCAGGAAGTTTGACCTACGACCCAGCGCTCGCTGGTTCTGATTCATTAGTTGCGAATCCAAATTATGGTCAGTATTCGGGTGCAGTAACCGATTTCAATCTCACCATCGGAAGCTATTCCGCCACGTTTGTCAGTTCGATATTATGAATTCGTTGGTGATAACGATCCGAACACGCCACAACCAGTTGATCGCATCTGATTTCGCGTAACAGCAAATGGCGCCCCCTTAAATTCATATGCTGTCAATTACATGCAATTTGGATATACATCAAC
>CAYGQU010000293.1:0-4476 GCA_964352045.1 uncultured Planctomycetaceae bacterium | reverse complement strand
GCTTATCAAAGTGATGATGTAACCTTGCTCGATCCCTATATCGAATCAGAGCTTGAAGCAGGTCGGATCGATTGGGTTACGGCCACCAGTTCGGCAATCGCCCGTTCTTTGGTCCAATTGTTGCATCCGATTGATAATCACTCGTTAAGGATAGCCGCGATTAGCCCCTTAACAGCAGGCGTACTCGACGAATTAGGACATGCCGCCGATACGGTGGCCGAAGTCTTTACCTCCCAAGGAATCGTCGCTGCGATTCTTGCTGCGGAAACTACCAACCAACCTATCTAACGGGCCGACGATTACAGCGGCGACGATTACAGCGACTAGGTTATTCTAACAACCTGCTTCGATTGCAGGCTTGGCAGAAGAAGCATGCACGGCGCAAGGCTCATGCATGGCGCAAGGGATAACGTCCTACAAAAACTTTCTCTTTGAGTGTCGGGTCGAGGGTCGATGTCTTGATGATAGGACAGTACCGGCAATATTTTCCGGTCATCGGATTCGATGATATGACTGTCTTCTGAAGCGACGGACTCCGCATCAGCCCACCCAGTCTTGGATCAACAACGCCGTGTGATAGACACGACGTCGTTGCAAGCTAGAGGAAGCTTGCCTGTTGATCGCATGCGTCAGATTCTGACGCTAGGAGTCGGTTGCTATGCGTTTCTCTCGATCGGGAATGCCGATCTCAGGTTCGCCCTTATCAAGTTTGAGAGGCGATCGTACGTCGGGCCTCATGCGTCGTCGGCACGCAATCTATGAATACGAACCTAAAAATTCAAACCACACGAATTACCATGCAGCCAACGAACCGTTAACGCAGCAAGATTTGATTCGGTTGCGTAGTCGATTGCTTCGCTTCATTCTTGAAAATCAACGTCAGCGAGAAGTGTTAGAGCAACGAGGTTTTTCAAGCCAATTAAGCGATGTGTATGATCGGTCGCTGGAGAGGTAAACAATTTTGATGATTCTTAACTCACCTTTAGTTCGATTCATTGATAGACAATGACATCTACCATGTGGAAAACCTTTTATAATCTTTACTTCGGCCTAACGATTGCCTTCGTTGTATTTCTCGGCACAACAGCGGTTTTGGCTGCTCAAAGACCCCATCCGGCGGTTTGTCGGGTAGTAGTTGAAGAGCAAATGGGACAGGCATTCGGCAGTGGAACGCTCATTGATGCTCGGGAAGATTATGGATTGGTCGTTACCAACTGGCATGTAGTGCGTGACGCGACGGGCAAGATTGAAGTTCAATTTCCTAGCGGATTCCGCAGTGAAGCTCGGCCTGTGAAACTCGACGAAACGTGGGACTTAGCAGCGCTGGTTGTCTGGCGACCGCCGACTGAGCCCGTTCGCCTGGCGAACCAAGCCCCCGTGGTAGGCGATCTGCTGACGATCCACGGCTACGGCCAAGGTGACTATCGACAAGCTTGGGGCCGTTGCACTGATTATTATTCTCCGACTCAAGGGATGCCCCAGGAACTTGTAGAACTGAACGTCGAAGCACGCCAAGGTGATTCGGGCGGCCCGATCTTCAATGCACAAGGCGAAATGGCAGGCGTGCTGTTCGGGGCAGGGCAGGGGACCACGCTCGGTTCGTTCGGTGGCCGTGTCGATCAGTTCCTTGCAACGCTGGGCGAAGGGATCGGCAAAGGAGCGATTGCGCCACGAACGATGTTGGCCAATATTGAGCGTGTACCGATAGTGAATCAATTTGCACAGGCAGACCAATATCATCTCAGTTTAGATAGTCCTGCCACCTCGTCAGTAGCCTCGGTTGATCCCTTTCTTGCCGCTGACCAGCGAGCGAAACAAAAAGTCGAACTACCGCTGGTGGCAAAGAAGGAACCTCCTGCATGGCTACCACCCACTCCCCAGCCAATCGAGCGAACTGAACCAATGGCCCCAATAACCAAAGTTGCCGAGTTGGCTGGTCCGACGAAAAAGACCGCGGTCCATACTTTGGCGGTCCCTGAGTTGTCGATAGCAACTGGCAGTTGGGGGCCGACACAAGTCCAACCAAGTACAGATGCTACACTGCCGACAGGCCCGTTGCCGATAGGCCAAGTGCCAACGCCGGCAGGCATCGACCTGCAAGAAGAAGGACGGACGATTCTTGCGCTGGTGGGATTGATCGCCCTCGCAGTGCAAGGTGTGCGCGCGACGGCGAGCTAGAAATTCTGATCGAGCCGCAGTAAGACAAATCTACTGGGAGTGAATCCGGTCACAAAAATGAGCCCTGTAAGAGATTGCCATATGTGAGCATCCTTACAGGGCTTGATATTTATTATTCTCTTCTAATTTCTCTTTGGTATGCTTAGGAATGTTGTCATCGTTATTACAAATAACGCTGCTGTTCCCGGTTCGGGTACGGAGGAAATACTGAAATCATCAAAGAAGTTTTTACCTCCGGTTCCCGCAAACAAGCCATCTTCAAGTTGCCAACGTACAGTGGTAAAGTTACCCATCGCTTGGCCCATGGCTGTTCCGGTTGGGACAATATTGGTCCAAGTGCTAGCGGAAACGTCGAAGTAATCCATTGAAAAAGTGTCGGCCGTTAGGTCAAGGTTGAATCGAACTCCATCCCAGTTGTTTTGGTCTGCCACGAAAGTGGTGGAATTCCAAGCATTTGATGGACTATCTCGCCATACCACGGAGTTGTCGCGAGCATAGCCCCACTGCAAGCCGATATTACCAACACTATCGAGCAGCGACATGGTGAATTTATCGGCGAACATGCCGCTTGGATCAGGTGCAGAATCTCCTGGATTGGGACAAAAATAGAGCCCCACCTGCAAAGGGCCCGAGGTCACACTGGCAGGAGTGATGCCGCCAAAGTCAAACGTATCGAGCGCGGAATCGTAAACCAGCGGACCGGTGGCGCCCAGTGGCGTATCGTTGCGAATCGCCAAGCTACTACCATCCAAGCGTCCTGGTGCATGGTTGCCAACGACGTAAGCAGCCAGAGCACCCGTGCCGGTAGTGGGATAAGGGGGAGTTCCTGAAATATAACTGGTTCGATTGGCAGCATTGCTAAAGTAGCCACCTACTGCGCCTTGCACTGACCAGAGACCCGAATCGGCAACAATTTGATTGGGACCCGATCCACCGCCTGCATTAACGCCATATTGTCCGGCGTCATAATAGCTGACATCGCCATACACTAAACCGGATTGAACATTGTAGCCATCATTGGGTGAAAAGCTGCCCAGATAGGCGTTAGCCGAATTCGCAAAACAGAGGGCAACAACCATTGTGGCCCCAAATAATAAACGCTTCATTAGTCTTACTCCCAAAAAGTCTTAGAACGAAAAGGAATTAAACAATCAACAACGGCATGTAATCGTCGATGGCGACATCCGTAAACGCCTTGTTCCGACGGCATGATCAATGCGCGGTTTAGGAATTATGAGCTGAGGACTGAAGGGGGATTTCACGTCCCTTGTCCGCTTGAGTCTCCTTTCCCTGCTTTTCACTTTTACCCATGGCGCATAAAAAAAGCCGACGCGACTCGACACTTGGATGAGTGTTGAGTCGCGTCGGCTTACTTGTGCAACTGGGCCCCCATCAGTTGGGATCCCGTTAATTAGTTATCCGAAATTCTTAGTCGCATAACCGCCAGGTAGCCCTTGTGGTTAAGCTGATATGAGTATATCCAATCAACGCCGATAGGCAAGCCTTTACTCAGTACTTATTGTCGAAATTTGTTGCCAGCTGGCATTTTTGTTGGAGAGCTGTGGCTTAGAATGTGTTTAACTACTTTCGGTCTGAAAGCAGTAGTGAAAACGATAATTCATTGAAATTACTTTTGGCAGTAACATGAAAACACGAGGTGAAATCGAAGCGGCCGCCTGCCAAGGACTTGCAAAGTTTGAACAGCAATACATGGGCAGGGGCCCCAAGCAGATCGATGCCCATTTGATTGGAGATATGCTGTTGATCCGCTTGCGAGGCATTTTGACGGCGGCTGAGTTACAGCTAGTTAAAACGCTGCCACCAGAAAAAGGACGTGATTTACTCAAAGAAGTAAGGACGCAACTTACCGAAACAGCACGACCGCAGTTAGAATCGCTTGTCTACGAATTCACCGGCGTTCAGGTACTAGCTATGCACTACGATATTAGTACGGTGATCAATGAGGAAATCTTCCTCTTCACGCTGGCAAGTGAGCCCTCTTGTCGCGAAGCCAGCCACAAATAGTTGTGGCCATAACATTCGAATATAAAGCTTCAGAGTAACCGGCCCTCGCTAAATTTTTCTTGCCAAATTCTCTGCCCAAAGAATACAGAAAAAGTGATTCTAAGAATGCGGATTACAAGCTAGAAAAACAAGGTTCAGCTCAGCTCAGCTTCTTACGTAGTGCTGGTATCACACTCGGTGGCACAAACTTGGCTAGCTCTTCATCGCTTGCTAGCGGCGTAATCTGTTTAATCAGCGAGCTGCTGACGTGAGAAAACTCGTCGCCTGCCATGA
>CAYGQU010000292.1:0-4479 GCA_964352045.1 uncultured Planctomycetaceae bacterium | reverse complement strand
ATTCTAGTTTCTTGCCTTCAGACACACAAATAAAGTGGGCTTCGAATACGTTGGCCAAGCTTAATTTCTACTAGGCACAGTTAGAGCTGCTGCTACCTGAGGCAAGTGAATCAAGACGAGTGTCTCACAGTCGATCGACCCAAAATTAGAGTAGCTCCTGCCGAAAAAGGTTGGTTCTAGCTTGGGATCAACTCATATTGTTCGCCTCCACAGCGCTGCACATAAGGTTATTAGCAGGACGAGCTTTGCCTCCTGGGAAACCCATGACATTGGGTTCGTTGCACGGAATGAAAATTCCTAGTTGCCAAATACCCCCTTGGGGTATAAAGTCCGATTGAGCCACTTCGTGAAATAACTGGGTAGGAAAAGAAATGAAATTCGCTTTTAAAACCAACCTAAGGTGCGAAAGCTGTTTGAGCGTTGTTGGACCGATATTCGACAACGAACCGCTTGTAAAAGAATGGGAAGCAGATCTAGCCGACCCCAAAAAATTATTGCGTGTGGAGCTAGACTCTTTCGACGACACTGAACGTGTCATTGAGATTATGGGAGAAGCTGGATATGAGGCATCATTGACAGAGCCTACCAATAATAAAAAGATCCATGAGAATGATAATCCTACTCTTTCAACATATAAGCCACTCTTAATCGTCATCTGCTATATTCTAGGTGCCACGGTACTAGCGGAATTCATTCATGGCAGCTTTGAGTGGCAAAGAGCCATGAGTTATTTCATGGGCTTCTTCTTTCTGGGATTTGCGTTTTTCAAATTGCTGGATGTGACAGGATTTGCTAACGCATTCTCAACCTACGATGTCATTGCCAAACGGTCACCTTTGTATTCCCTACTTTATCCGTGGTTGGAGCTTGGACTAGGCATTCTTTTTGTGTCTAGAGCAGCCCCTCAAGTAGCAAATGTCCTAACTGCCATCGTAATGAGCGTTGGACTAGTGGGAGTGGTAGCAGCCATTCGAAAAAAACAAGTTATCCAATGCGCTTGCCTAGGTACGGTATTTAATCTCCCTATGACGATGGTCACAGTCGTTGAGAACAGCTTGATGATCGTGATGGCTGCCATAATGCTTGTAGCGAATCAATTTTCTTAGGCAATCAAGCTTCTAGGCTGAGCGCACTATCTTTGGTAAGATGACAGCTTTGGGAATCCACAACTCGGGCAGCGTACTGCGTCGCTGACACTAGATGCTATCCGACGATGAAAAAACTAAGCTGGTCAATCGACTCCGACGTATCTCGGGGCAAGTTGCTGCTATTGAGCGGATGATTGATGAGGATGAATATTGTGTTGAAATCCTTACGCAAATAGCAGCAGGCAATGGAGCCCTAAGTAAAGTCGGCGAGCTAATCCTCGAAAGTCATCTAAAGACTTGTGTCGTTGATTCGCTCCAGAAGGGTTCAAAAGAGGATCGCGATGAAAAACTTGGGGAATTGATCGCTCTGTTCAGAAAGTTTGGCCGCTAGTCATACTTTCGATCCTGGCTCGTAACCAAGGATCGGCGACGCAGGCATAGGGTACTTACCACCTACGCAGCGGCCCAATCCGAATCGCCAATAAGACCCCGCTTCTACGAATGCTGCCCGGGCAAATGAATATCTTGCAGCCTTGTTAACCAATTCGGTCGTTGCAACGAATTGCTCTACACCGTTTTTATGCTTGAGGTAACGAGCAGCTTCTGCCAAAACTTCCGCCATCAGTCTCTTGCCGCGCGATTGAAGAGCCGTATAAGCATGAAAAACAAATGCCGCTTCTGGTTCGAGTTGAATAGCAGTCGCGGTAGCCTTGCAACGTCCATAGTTCATATCCGCTTCAGCAGAGCCGATATGGAACCACGCAAATGATAGCAAATGATTATCTGATTCAACGCCAAAACAATACAGGCGATCATCGCTTAGGCGATCTACAAGATTCTCACAATAAGGAGCATCGCCAAGTTCAATGAACCGCTTAAGTTCATCAACTGAAAGCGAACGTGCCTGTCCACTAGGCTTGCGAGAAGCAGAAACGGTAGCTGTATCAGCTACCATTAGAGCTACCCCTTCTAACACAATTAATCTCTGTAGGCAGCGATACGAAATGTACACTAGTTTTGAAAGCATGGAAAGAAATCCTGAAAAGGGCGGGGACGACGGGGCGTTTCGGCAAAGAAAAACCATGCCTTACACGTCGCCGCCCCCGCAAAATTCTCGGCATATTAGTTACTGCACTGTAGGTGGTACAACACCTTGACCAGCTAGCTTTTGCAGATACACGCCCGGGGTAGCGTGAAGCTTTTTTGCACAACCAGGACAGCACAGATAAACAACTCGACCTTCGACAACTGTCTTATAGGGACCACCCATCGCATTGAGCGGTTCGTCCATCACGGGGCATAATTTTTGTGCGGCTACGAACTGTGTGTCGATTTCGGTAGTCTTTAGAACTTCTGGTTTTGCAAGTGGAGGAAGCTTGGCTAAGTACTTTTGAGGTTCTTTCTCTAAAAATTTGAGGCAACCTTTGCAGCACAAAAATACATCACGCCCAAGCCCTGTTACTTTGAGCGGTGTTCCCATTCCACCAAGTGGCTCGTCCATAACGGGACACAGTTTTTGAGTAGCAATAGCTACCGAGTCTGCCTGAGTAGCCTCGGTTACTTCAAGTTTTGGCTTTGAGACGAAGTATTTTGTTGGGTTCGACTTAACCGTATCAACGCAACTTGCACAGCAAACATATAAAGTCTGCTCACCCACGGTCACTGCAACCGGCTTTCCCATCCCACCGAGAGCTAGTCCACTCACTGGGCAATCACCTTGTTTCGCGATAGCGTCTGCAACTTGCTGCGCCTCAGTCATTGGTATCATCGTTTTAATAGTGAATTTCTCTGTTTTACGAGCTGCTCCCTTAAGACCTACCAACTGATAAGACATGTCGACCGAGCGGCCACCAAGTCGTGATAAATCGACGGCTACCACAAGAGAAGACGCAGTATTGTTGCTGTTAATTTCTGGGAATAGGTCGTAACGGTAACGCTTTGCTTCGCCTTCTATTTGAAGCATCACTAAACCACGTACTTCATTTAGGTCTTGAGGGTTTCCTTGAAAATCGTAAGCGAAGAGACGTAAACCACCAGGATCAATTAAAGTCTCAACTTGCAACGATTCAAGCTGCGTAAGCTTGCCACCATTGGGGCCTGTAGTCACTTCACTTGGTGCCGAAGCACTTGGCTTGGCACCAGAGCCAGAGTGCATCTCGTGCCCTTCGTGATTTTGATGTGTGTGCTGAGTAGAGGCATTTCCGGCAAGTGCCGTCAACGCAACAAACGCAACTGCTAAAGTAAGATTCTTCATTTTCTCATCCTGTTCTAAGGAGAAACAAAAACGTTCGACCGGCTTTTTACACAGCCGAAATTAGATCTGAGGTAGTTCCAGCGGTCTCAACTCCTGACCAATGACGATCAGGAAGTCCCATCCGCATTTTGAATTCTTTGTAGCCGCAAAAAACAACAGGAACGACAAACAGCGTAATCAATTCAACAATCATCCCACCGAACCCAGGTATTAACATTGCGCGGGAACCATATGCTCAACGTCCTGTTGATTTCAGTAGGGGAGCTAATGCGAGCACCGTTGTAGCGGTAGTCATTAAGCAAGGACGTATTCGCCGCTTACCAGCTTCGATTGTGGCAACTCGAATATCTTCGACGCATGTGAGTTTTAGACGAGTAAACACTTGGTCCAAGTAAGTAGCGATTACTACGCCGTCATCAACTGCAATGCCGAATAAGGCAATGAACCCAACCCAGATAGCGGTATTCATTTCTGTGCCAAAGATTGCGAGCATTATCATGCCACCCGCAAAGGCGACAGGAATACCAGCAAATACGGCTAGTGTGATTGGCCAGTGCCGAAACTGCAGGTAAATGATTAATAGGTTAATTACAATGACTAACGGCACCAGCCAGATAAGGCGTTGGTTGGCTTCAATTTGATTGCGGAAACTTCCCACCGACTCAAGTGAGTAGCCAGCAGGCAAACTTAACTGCTTTGGGTCGTTTTCTGGTAATGCCTGAGCCTCTCGTAAACTTTTCTCAATAGCAGCAACTGATTCCAAGTCACCAACTCGACCATTACTAGCAAATGCAACGTGAGCAACAAGACGTGCGTTCTCACTATTAATGGCACCTGGTCCCCAAGTCGTTTCAAGTTTTGCAAGTTCTTCCAACGGTACGACTTGTCCTGAGTGAGTTACAATCGGAAGCATTCCCAGTTGGTCGATTCTCTCTCGCATGTCACGCCGGTAGCGAATGCGTACCGGATATCGCTCACGGCCTTCTACGGTCTTGATAAGATTCATACCACCCAACGCGGTTTCTACGACTTCGTTCACCATCTTGACCGTCATGCCATAACGAGCTGCAGCTTCTCGATTAATAGTGAATTCGACGTATGGTTTGCCGAGTACGATGTCTGGATTGACCGTGCCAG
>CAYGQU010000291.1:0-4481 GCA_964352045.1 uncultured Planctomycetaceae bacterium | reverse complement strand
GTCTGGAAAGTCTATTTTCGGGAAAAGCAATGCTGATTATTTCTACCTGCTTGCATTGTTGAATTCAAAGTTGGTTTTCTATATCGCAGATTGCCTTAATCCAACGGTAAGTATTCAGTCAGGAGATATTCAGAGAATCCCGTACATTACTCCCGATGCCTTACTGAGGAAAGATATCGACGCTCTTTCCTCCCAAAATGTTGAGATTACAAAACATCTCGCATCATTTCGAATCTACGAACCAACGTTCTCGGGCACTGGCATAGATGCAAAATTTAGAGACTGTAAATCGTCAATATTCTTAGCGTTGGATAAACAAAACTACCACAGTGCGCATTGCATCGTTAATGAAGCGTTAATTAACGAGAAGATTTATCAGGTGTATGAGCTGACAGAGCATGACAAGGCAATGGTTCTGGCCAAGGAAGGAGAGAGCATCGGCGGATTGCCTGTTTCTAGTGAGGCTCGAACTGCATATTTGGCTGAGGTTGAAGCTACCAAAGAGTTCCCTTTGGATGGAAGTCGCGAATATATCGAGAGGCTTCGAATTAAGGAGTTTACTGCTGAAGAGCGTGACGCTATCGAGAGCCGGTTTGGAAGACTCTACCAGAGCAACAACGATCTGGAAGAGTTCTGTATCCGCCATCAGGTCAACCCGATCAACGTCTGGTTCTGGTTCAAGCAGAGCAAGGTGATTCCTCAGCAACGAATGAATACGCTGGCTATGGAATTTCTGGCGGACCTGGTCCGGGATATTCTCATGGAAGATGAAGACGGAATTATTCCGCTGGTGCCGAATGCCGCGGAGACGGTGCTGCAAGATCGCGTCGAGGAAACATTTCGTAAAAGGGGCTTCAGCACAGCTCAGTACTCCAGCTTCGACACGGTTCTTGGCCGGCAAATCAATGATTTCCTGAACAAATATTTTTTTGAAGAGCTGGCTGACCACCTTAACATGTTCCCCAATATGCCCAAGACGCCATTTATCTGGCATCTCTCCAGTGGCCCAGAACAAGGCTTTGACTGCTACATCATCATCTACAAATGGAGCCGCGACAAGCTAATGCGCCTGCGCTCGGTCTATATCGAACACCGGGAACGCTCACTGGTCAACCGCCAGAGCGATCTGTCCGGCAACGAAAGCGCCGATGCTCAGAACGAAAAAGACCGCATCTTCCGACAGCTCAAAGAGATCGAAGCCTTCAAAGCCAAGATCGATGAGCTACTGGCCGAAGGCTACAACCCGATCCTCGATGATGGCGTCGGCAAGAACATCGCACCCCTGCAAAAAAAGAAGATGATACCCTACGAGGTGCTCAATGCAGGACAACTCAAAAAGTACCTCAACGCGGACTGGTAGAGAGAGCTCATAATGATCGACATTTGGTTCAAAAATGACTTGCAGGAAATATACGAGCAACACAAGGTTGCTGTATTCATCGATGAAAGTGGCGATGCTGAGTTCCTCTTGAAGAGCATTAAGGGTCAATACGCCATCCAGCACGCAAGCTCCGAAGTGGAGGAGCTGCATGCAAAGTACCTCGTTGAAAAAGCTCAACCCAGCCAGGAACGGTTTCTCATTTACTCTCGTTCCCAAAAGGATGATCTCAAGTTTATTCGGGAATATTGCGAAACCTGTGGGTGCCTGGAAATCCGTTACCTGCAGAATTACATCAAGGACAAAGTCCACCAAACTCTAAATCTGAACATCAATCTGCCAATAGAGGAATTGGTTGCGGCAGCAAAGGTGAGTGTCGGTAAAGACCAAACTTACTGGATGGATCTCAGTCACAAGGGCGCGACCGAAATATTTGACCTGAACAAAGAGTTATTGCCGTTTGTGCATGATCCCGAGACATACTCCAATCACAAATATGATGCACAGCTCAGAGAAACGTTTTACCGAAAAATTATTGAACTGCTCGGGCAGGAGTACCTGAACAAGCCTGCAGAAACACTGGCCGGTGAAGTGGTGAAAGCCATGCTCGATGGCTTGGCAAACAATAACTGTGACAAAACACTCGACTCAGTCTACAAGGGTTGGCTTGATTCCGTCTCGTACCGGGATTCCTTTGACGGCTATCTTGGCAACTATTCGCTGAGCTCGGATCTGGATATCTGGAATGTCAATATCCACCACCCTTTTCGGCAGGTCGATGAACAGTGGTTGGTTGCAATCGGCAAAAACATTTTGGATAAGGCTACTCTCCCAGAAACACTGGCGAAATTGCGTGAGCGGAACCAAAGCAAGCAGGCCCGGGCACTGGGTGTTTGCTTCTGGAGCGATGTGATAACGCTGCTGGAATTTGATCCGAAGGATATCGCCTATCTAAGCTCCTTCGATGAGTGCGTTGAGTTTTACAAAAAGCATTTCTGCCAACTCGATACAGCCATCCGAAATCTGTACGCGGAATTCCTTAACAAGAAAGAACTCCTCGAACCCTTTCAGCAGTTTTACAAAGAACAGGTCGCTGTTTTTCTCGACCAGTGGTTCAAGTATTGGAGTGGTTACCAGGAAAACCAAACAGGGACCTTGCAGCGGATCATTGACGATGCTGGCGGGTTGAAGACGGCAGTCATTGTCGGAGACGGGGTCGCCTATGAAATCGCAGAGCTGGTAGCCGAAAAGGTAAAAGGTTCTGTCGATCTCACGAAGGAATCGATCCTTGCGGATATCCCTTCCGTTACCGAGAACAACATGAGCCGAATCTATATGGCCAATGGGGTTACAGAAGCAGTACAGGCAAATCGTGAGAAATACCTGGCTGCACAAAACCCTGATGTTAGTATCGATTTCGTTCGGCTGGATGAAATCACGGAAGAAGCTCGTTCCGGGCAATTTTTGATTTGCACGTACAAAGACATTGATGACATGGGCGAGAAACTTCAGCAAAAGGCGTTGAAGTTTTTCCCTGAAATTATCGACTTCTTTGCTGAGAAAATTTCGCTTGTGCTGGCCGGTGGTTATGCCAAGGTCTATTTGGTGACGGATCATGGTTTCGTGCTGACAGGACTGTTGGATGACGCGGATAAGATTTCCGTTTCACCGACGGGCAATTTCGAGAAAGCAGAACGCTATCTCCGTACAGAGGAAAAGCAAACTGGCCTGACATCGGAGCTGATCGAGGTAGAAAAGAGCTACAAGCAATTCGATTACCTCTACTTCGCAAAGAACATCAACCCATTCAAGACCCCAGGGGTGTACGGTTTTTCCCATGGAGGAGTATCGCCGCAGGAATTGGTGACACCCTGTTTTTGTTGGGAACGATCTGAAACCGCAGCGCCTTCTCTGTCCGTATCGATTGAAAACAAAAGTGATTTGAAAGACGTCACTGGCGAGCTTTTTTCAATCAAGCTGCAGGCAGACGAGGTGGCCGAGGATCTTTTCTCGCAGGACCGGAAGGTCTATTTAGTCTTTTTTGCCGACAAGGCACAGGTGAATAAAAGCGACGTATTTACCATTCGAAAGAATGAACAAATTACCAAAGAGTATACGTTTGATGGGCACCCAGAAATCGAAGTCCACCTTTTGGACGCTGCCACCAAACAGCAGCTCGATCGGGCCATTGTAAAACAAAACAAGGATAGAGATTTAGGTGGGCTTCTCTAATGGTGCGGAGTTAACTATGCCAGCATTGAATGACTTAGACATCAAGCTCCTCGAGCATTTCAGGGGCTACGTGGTCAAGAAAGACCTTGTACGTTCCGTCAAGGTTGGGGCAAACGTTCCGGTATTTGTTCTCGAGTACCTGATTGCCAACTCGTGCTCGACGGATGATGAGGAAAAGATCCGCACCGGAATGAGTAATGTAAAAAAGATCCTGAGCGAGCACTATGTGAATCCGGAAGAAAGTTCTTTGGTTCACTCAAAGATTCGCGAGAAAGGTCGCTACAAAATCATCGACAAGATTTCCGTCGAGTTGGATTCCAAGAAAGATATCTACTGGGCGAAGCTTCAGAACAGCAATGTCAAAAACGGAAACATCAGCGACAATCTGGTCAAGCAGCATGAAAAGATGCTGATGGGCGGAATCTGGGCCATCATTGATGTGGAATATGACCCGGATATTCGGATCGGCCAGAACATTTTCCCGTTTGTGATCACCGAGATTAAGCCGATCCAGCTCTCTACCTTTGACAACAGCAAAGTCATCAACAATCGCAAGGAATTCACTAAAAGTGAATGGCTCGACATCATATTGCGGAGCTGTGGCTATGAGCCTAGCGCAGAAGGTGTCTCTGACCGCATCAAGATGCTCCTGCTTTCCCGGCTGCTGCCAATGGTCGAGTCAAACTTCAACTTCGTTGAGCTGGGGCCGCGATCGACGGGCAAGTCGTTTGTCTTTAAAGAACTCACGCCCTACGCAGTGTTGATCTCAGGCGGGCAAGGAACGGTCGCCAAACTGTTTGTTCATGGCTCAACCGGCAAAGTCGGCGCGGTGGGGCAATGGGATGCAATTTGCTTTGATGAGGCCACCGAC
>CAYGQU010000290.1:0-4541 GCA_964352045.1 uncultured Planctomycetaceae bacterium | reverse complement strand
TCCCCATACGGAGTGAGTATGAAGAATTGCGCCAGCATCGGTCTCGGCAGCGAGCACGACATGCAGCATCGTTTCGGCTGAGCTTTTGGGGGAATTAGGTTCGACCGCCCTACCCTCTCCATCTAAGAGGACAAAGTCGTTGCGTGTTAGTCGATCCTTATGTTTACCACTCGCAGTGACAAGTAGCCTAGTCTCTTTTGCAGAAACCGAAGGTTTGCTTAACCGAACGCTATAATTACTACTTGTTGCGCGCGACCAACCACGCCCGTAAAACTCGTGTCCGATAGCAATCAAGCCATCAGCAGCTTCGATACGTAGGTGGGGATCAAACAAGAGTTTCTTTTGATTGACAGTGGTAGCTTCCATAGGCACATGATCGCAGACATAGTGTCCTGGCGTCAATAAGTGCTAGCCTAGAAACGGCAGCGATATTTGCTTGTGAAGATCAAGATTGCGATGTGACATGTCATTAGTAAGGTCGTAGGTTCAGGGATAGCGGTTGCCAAACCACTTGACAGCCCGGTCATGGCATCACGCCAAAGAGAGTAATCGGCGGCATCCACCAATTGATCATGGTTTCCATCGGCTGACAAATCAGCGCCATTTAGGCCGTATTGATCCACCCAAGTTGAGTAATCAGCCTCGGTGACAACCCCATCTTGATTAAAGTCACCTGCCAGGGGGAGATCGAATTGAAACTCGAACGTGACGTCTGTCGAATTGTAGCCTGCCAGCGGATCGCCTGTTTGCGTGTTGCCGAGATAAACCTTGTAGTTAGCGTAGTAATTTGATGAAGAGGGGTTCGCAACGGCATAGGCATTATGTGTCATAAAACCAGTCCATCGCCAACGCAAGCTACTGCCGTCGGTCCCAAAAATAGGATCGTACGAAAGTGTATTAGGTGAACGATCGTAGACTTCTAACTCGGGTGATGCATCGGTCTGTTCGATCCAAATCGAAGTATTGGAAGGTAAATTGATAAATCCCGCAGGATTCCATCCATACTGATAGTTGTAAGCTTTGCCCGCAAGCACCGACCAAGGTTCTGACAAATCAAATTCATCAGGAATGGAGAGTTCGCGTAGTTTGGGCGTGTTGATTGAGTGATCGATGCCAACCGCCAAGAGAGGCGCTGCTGAATTGATAAAGATAATATCAGCATGCTTCATGGGGGCATTTTCTTGACTAACCGAACCGCCACCCATTTGTGGCAAGACTAAAGCAGCCATTGCTTGTGGAGTCGTTAGTGAGACTACCAAAAGCCACAGACAGACAAGTGTAAGACTGTCTTTTGAAGTAGAGTCTTTAGTTTTCATTGTATTTAATTTCCTTGATAGTTTAGAGCGTGTCTAATAAGTAGCGATTCAACCAATTTAAAAAGCCCTCTCTCCTAACCCCTCCCCCGAGAAAGGGAAGGGGATAAAAAATTGATGCTTTTAAGACACCCTCTTAGTTTCCCTAATCGTTTGCCAAGAGAAATAATTTTTGTTCCAACAAGTGTGTTTCTTGGCTACTATTTCCTGCGGAAAGAACAAAAGAAAGCGGTTGTTGAGATTATTAGTAGCCAAGCTGACGTTGGTTCCGGCACGCCAATAAAAGCGAATGTAACGGTATCGCTGCCATAACTAGCCGATGGTACACCTGTTGTCGCATGTCCTAAGTAAACCTCATAAGTCGCTTCGTAGGTGGCTTGTGTGGGGTTTTTCACGGCATAGGCGTTGTGGGTCATAACGCCATTCCATTGCCATGCCTCAGAACTCTCTTGGGTTCCAAATATTGGGTCAAACGTTTGCATCTCGATCATCGTCGGATTCATGTATCGGCCCCCCTCATAAACTTCAAGTGCTGGTGAACTACTCAGCTCTTTAATCCAAACCGCTAGACCAGCGGGTGGGGTCCAGGTCCCTTCGATTACCCAACCATGCTGTGCGTTATACGCTTTGTTAGTTAGCAGAGACCAAGGTTTAGCGGGGTCAAATTCGTTGGGAGCTTCTAGTTCGCGCAACACGGGCGTTGCTACGAACTCATCAAGGTGTACCTCAAGGTTGGTGCCATCAAAGTTGATGCCCGCATGTTTCATCAAAGCGCCGGTCATAGGTGACTCTTGATTTCCACCAAGCGAAGGATAGACATACTGTGCTTTCACTTCCAAGGTTGTTGACAGGCAATATGCGAAGAGTAGTAAGAAACCAAGATGTTGTATTGAGTATTTCATAGGTTAGAATGGGGTTGAGGTTCCGCTGCGGTGGCCGGGTTCCATAGGTCGAGTTGCGGATCAATTGAAAATGTTGAATTGAAGTGAGACGTTGATGCATGGCCATCAACCCACAGGTAATTTGAAACCTCTTCATGTCGCGTTTTAGCAACTTCAGGTTTACTACCGATAAGCCAGGTGTGAGCCATCGCATGGTCGCTGGCAGAATTTGAGTCTATTTCTGAAATCAAAACCGTTCGCGACGTCGTTACGATGTTTGCGAGTTTTTTATAGGTAGGCCCCGTTGCATTACCAAAGGGGGCTCCTGACTCTTGCTTGCTAAGTTCGAACCAAACGTTCTTGCCATAACTCCAAGCGTGAAGCATCAGTCCAGGAACGCTACTTTCTTGTTGCCCCAGACGTTCGTCATTAGGGCAATTATAAGTTCCCCCCTGCATTAATGAGGCAAGCCAGTAGTCCTCTTCCGGCACGATGGTCGGATCAATTAACGGCGCAATGGCCCAGCCCCATGGCCTTTCGCTGTGAGCTAATGCCGAATGGGAACTGCGTGGGAATGCTTCGTTATGAGTCTCCAGGTAGAGGTGCATAGCGATGCCAATCTGCTTGAGTTGATTCAAGCACTGCGTACGCCGAGCCGTTGCTCGGGCCGCCTGAACTGCAGGCAAGAGCAAGGCGACGAGGACGCCGATGATTGCGATCACGACAAGCAACTCCACCAAGGAGAAGCCGCTGCGCAGGCGCATGATGAGTCTCCTAGAAGTGCGAATTTAGAAGGCAAGCAAGCCGACCACGCCGTAGCGTAAAGCACTACACGCGACCTAATTCAGCGCCCAAGGCGCTGGCGACTCACTGCCATAAAGGGATCCTCGACTTAGCACTCAGGAGGAGGGGGCACCAAAAGCGTGGGCCAGTTGGTATAGAGGATCGCCGTTTCAGCAGGGGCTGATTCGAGTTTGAAGCTTGGTGTCCAAGTCACAATTGGTGGAAGCGGTCCGGCGCCTATCGTAAGCCACTGCTCTAGCAAGCCTTGGCAGGCAAGTGCATTGAGGAGCACAACACCGGGTGGGGCTTTTTTCTTAACTGCCTGCTCTTCTTGCTTTGTTTCTTGGCCAGCTTTCACTCGGTTAGCTTTCACGCGAGAATTTTTCAGGCGAGCTGCGCAGCATGGCGGGAGCGACTTCGTCTCTTCGCAAGTTGCAACTTTTGGCAGTTTGTATGTGATCAGACATCTCTTGGAAGTTGACTCGATACCCCAGTGGCTAACATCTATTCCCTGTGAAACAGCCTCTTTAAGAGCAGATTCGGGGGGGCGAACCTCATTCTTCACAGCCCAGGCAAGCCGTTGCTGTAGCGTATGACAACAGCATGATCTCCAGCAATAATCCGCTGTGCCGCAACCACAGGGGCACGCTTCGCACGGGAATCTTTCAGTTGTCTCGATTCGTTTACTCGTTGCTCCGAGTTGCGGCAATGCCGGCAGTGGCGCACCACTCATCAAGACGACAAGCCAAATGGCAAGTAGCCCCTTGAACAGTCGATTCAAGGCTGTGTGCCAACGAGACATAAAAAGCAGAGTGGGTGAACCATATAGCGATAACTAGCCAGTACCCATGTTAAGCCAGTACCTAGATAATTATTTCTATAACTTAGTCTACTTGCATAGAGATTAGAAAAGTAGTGTAGCTGCCGCGACCAATCGCCGCAGTCTTTCTGCGACTATCGTTTGCGACTATCGGTTCACTGGTTTTCGGATCGCGTCATGAAGTTCAGGCTCCCACATTCGGCGGTCCATACGATTCAATGGTCCTTCGAGAAGAGGGGTCGTAGCCCGTGAGATTTCAGTCTGCTCTTCGCAAGCTGCTTCGCAACGTAGGGGCAAAATATGAGGCACTAATGTGATAATAATTTCGCTACGTTTACGAACAACACTGCGTTGCTGGAAAAGACGGCCGATTTTCCACATATCGCCCAAGTAAGGAACTTTACTTTGGGTTTCGACATCTTCCTCTTGAATCAATCCCCCGATGATCATCGCTTGGCCATCACTGAGCATGAGCGTCGTTTCAACCTCGGTCGTATCCTTATCGGGTAAGCCTGTCGTAGGGTTAATCGTCCCCCCCGAGACTTCTGGCTTAACGGTCATCAGTACGCGACCATCATGGCTAATTATGGGGGTAACCTGAAGTACGATCCCCGCTTCGAGAAAGGCAACACTTTGTAGCGTGCTTGTCTGGGTCGTCGTGGTTTCAAAGTATCCAAGAGATGAACCAATCTGAATGCGAGCATCTTGGCCGTTGAGTGCCACAACTATTGCCGAACCAAGCAT
>CAYGQU010000289.1:0-4552 GCA_964352045.1 uncultured Planctomycetaceae bacterium | reverse complement strand
GATGGGCTTTGATTACATTGAAGGAGGCTATCCGCTCTCAAACCCCAAAGATGCCGAGTTCTTTGCTGCCCTTGCTAAGCAACCCTTAAAGCACAGTAAGCTCAGTGCGTTCGGCATGACACGTCGGCGTGGAATGGAGGCGGCCGACGATCCGGGCATGAAATCACTGATCGAGAGCCAAGCTCCCGTGGTGACGATCGTTGGCAAAACAAGCGACTTTCATGTCAAAGAAGTTCTCCGCGTTTCGGAGCAAGAGAACCTCGACATGATCGCCGAGACAGTGGCGTACTTCGTCGGCGAAGGGCGCGAAGTTATCTACGATGCCGAGCACTTCTTCGATGGCTGGAAAGCGAACGCCGAGTACGCAGCGAAAACGATCAAGGCAGCCGCCGACGCCGGCGCATCACGCATTGTTATGTGTGATACCAACGGGGGCTCGCTTCCCGAAGAGGTAGCCCACTTTACTCGTGAAGCTGCCAAAACGGTAACGATCCCACTCGGTATCCATACGCACAACGACTCAGAATTGGCGATTGCCAACTCACTAGCCGCGGTCGATGCGGGTGCAACGCAGGTGCAGGGCACCATCAATGGACTGGGCGAACGTTGCGGCAACGCCGACCTGATCTCGACGGCAGCAAACCTTGCTTTGAAGAAGGTGGGTTACGAGGTTCTTGATGCGGATAAAATCAAACGGCTTGCCGAGCTATCGGGATTCGTTTACGAAATTGGCAATCTGCATCGTCGCATCAACCAACCCTTTGTTGGCCAAAGTGCTTTTGCTCATAAGGGAGGCATGCACGTACACGCGGTAAATCGGGTCGCCCATAGCTACGAGCACATCGCCCCCGAGTCAGTCGGCAATCAGCGGCGTGTGTTGGTGAGTGAACTCTCAGGTCGGTCGAACATTATCGCCATGGCAACGAAGCTCAATTTGGCAGAAGACAAAGAGCTAATGGACTCGGTTTTGACAGAAATCGTTGAGCGCGAGAATCGTGGCTATCAGTATGAAGCGGCCGAGGCATCGTTTGCGTTACTGGTAAAGAAGCTAGCAGGAACGTACACCCCCCACTTCGATCTCATAAAATTCCACTCAACGGTCGAAGGACAACCCAAAGGGGAGCCTACTACCGAAGCAACCGTCAAGCTGAAAATCGGTGACGCCCTAGAACATCAAGTTGCCGAAGGAGACGGCCCTGTCAACGCACTCGACCAAGCCCTTCGCAAAGCGCTCGACGAACGCTTTCCTAAGCTCAAAGAGATGTCGTTGGTCGATTACAAAGTGCGTGTTATCAACAGTGAAGCGGCTACCGCGGCTAGCGTTCGTGTGGTGATCGAGAGCCGCGACGCAGATGGCGAAACCTGGGGCACGGTTGGCGTCAACGAGAACGTGATCCAAGCAAGCTGGGAAGCGCTCGTTGATAGTATTGAATACAAGCTTTGCAAAGACGAGAAGTAAGAACAATGATGAAGACCGAATGACGAATGGAGAAAGCACGGTACTTGCTTTTTTTCGTCATTCTGAATCCTGAATTCGTCATTCCAAATCCACCGTTTTAATCTCACTAGATAAATCGATGTCCACAACGGCAATCCAAGACCTCCCCGCTCAGTACGATCACACGGCTGCCCAAACGAAGTGGTACGCTCATTGGGAATCACAGGGCTACTTCCATGCCGACGTCGATAGAAAGAAGCCCCCCTTCTCGGTCGTAATCCCGCCACCAAACGTCACCGGCGCACTCCACCTAGGGCACGCACTGAACAATACGCTGCAAGATATCCTTTGCCGTCGCAAACGGATGGAAGGTTTTAATGTGCTGTGGATGCCGGGCACCGACCATGCGGGGATTGCGACGCAGGCAGTCGTCGAGCGTCGGCTCCACGAAGAAGAGGGTAAGTCGCGCCACGATCTGGGCCGCGAGGGGCTCATTGATCGCATTTGGGAATGGAAAGCTCAGTACGAAAAACGAATCACTGGCCAACTCAAGCAGCTTGGCTGTTCGTGCGATTGGGAACGGCAACGCTTTACACTCGACGACCAATGCGCTCGGGCCGTGCGCGAAACGTTCTTCAAACTGTTTGAAGATGGCAAAGTCTATCGTGGCAAACGGCTCGTGAACTGGGATACGTTCCTGCAGACCGCCGTTTCGGATGACGAAGTCTTTCACGAAGAGGTCAAAGGCTTCTTCTGGTCGTTCCACTACCCAGTGATCGGTCCGCAAGCGGGCGAACCGACGCATGTTACCATCGCAACGACGCGACCCGAGACGATGCTCGGCGACACGTCCGTAGAGGTTCACCCGAACCCGGCAAAGCAACTTGATAAGGTGGAAGCGGAACTGCGCGAAAAGCTCGCTGCGGCCAACGACAAGGACAAGCCGGCCGTCGAAGCGCAAATCGAAGCCCTTGCCGAACGTCGCAAGACGCATTTGCCGAAGCTCGAAACGTTGCGTGACATGGCAAAGCGTGGTGTGAAACTGAAACTGCCATTAGTCGGTCGAGAAATCCCCCTGATCACCGACGAATGGGCGAAGCCCGAACTCGGCTCAGGCTGTGTAAAGATCACCCCCGCCCATGACGCCAACGACTACGACGTCTACAGCCGCAACGAATCGATCGGGGCGATCAATATCCTCAACCCCGACGGCACGCTCGCCGACAGTGTTCCCGAAAAGTACCGTGGCTTGACGATGAAGCAAGCTCGCAAGGCAGTCATCGCCGATCTCGAAGAAGCGAAATATCACGATCCGGAAGCTGACGTCGAAGATCGAATGATCGAACTCGCCCACAGCGACCGCAGCAAAACGCCGATCGAACCCTACTTGGCCGACCAATGGTTCATCCGCATGGACGAACTCGCCCAGTCGGCGATGGATGCCGTCAACGACGGAAGCGTGACGATCACGCCGACTCGTTACAGCAAAAGCTACCTCGATTGGCTCAGCGAAAAGCGCGACTGGCCAATTGGTAGGCAACTTTGGTGGGGACACCAGATTCCTGTTTGGACCAAAACATTTGCCGATGTCGATGGGCTAGAAGAAATCACGAATCAACTAACGACGATTGAGAATGCACTGACCGACGAAGAAGATGTTTCGTTCCTAGCCGAGCACGATTCAGAAACCTTTGAAGGAATCGCCTACATTTGTCTTCGAGAAGAACAGCCCGAAGCGGAACAGATCGCCACGGAACTTGGATTCCATCGTGAAGACGACGTTCTCGACACCTGGTTCAGTTCAGCCCTATGGCCTTTCTCAACGCTTGGTTGGCCTGAGCAGACGAAGGAGCTTGAAGTCTTTTATCCAACGGCAACGCTTGTTACTTCGCGTGACATTATCACGCTGTGGGTCGCACGCATGGTGCTGATGGGGCTTTATAATTTAGATCAGATCCCCTTCCCCGAAGTCTATATCCATCCAAAAATTCTCGATGGCTTCGGCGAAACGATGTCGAAGTCGAAGGGGAACGGCGTCGATCCGCTCGACGTAATCGAACAGTTTGGTGCCGACTCGCTACGGTTCGGTATCGCCTACCTGACGACCGAAACGCAAGACGTTCGCATGCCGGTTGAGTTTGTTTGCCCCGGTTGCCGTGCGACGATTAACCAGACCAAGAAGAACCGTGTATTGCACCGCATCGACTGCCCCGAGTGCAACAAGCCGTTCCGAACCCAATGGGCCGAGAGCGAAGAGGACCTTGCTCTGCCACGTGGCGCGGTAACGAGCGAGCGATTCGAGCTCGGTCGCAATTTTTGCAATAAGCTGTGGAACGCTTCCCGGTTTGCGCTGACGAATCTCGAAGGTTACGAACCGGGTGACGTTGCCGACGCCGACCTGCGGGTCGAAGACCGTTGGCTCTTGAGTCGACTCGCTTCGCTGACGGGTGAAGTCTCGTCGGCGTTGGACGAGTACCGTTTTGCCGACGCGGCCCGGGCGCTCTATGACTTCGCTTGGAACGAGTTTTGTAGCTTCTATGTCGAGATCACCAAGGCACGCTTTGCTGAGGAGGGGGCCGATAAACGAGTCGCTCAACGTTTACTTGCACATGCTCTTGATACACTGCTACGACTATTGCACCCAATGACTCCTTTCTTAACGGAAGAGGTTTGGCAGTTGCTTGCAACGGTTGCGCTGGAGCGTGGTCTCAGCGCCCCCCAACCGGCTGCCGAGTCAGTTTGCGTAGCCCCATGGCCGAAGCCAAACACCTCACAAATCGACAAGCAAATTGAAGAACAGTTTGCCAAATTCCAAGCGGTGCTAGGAGCGGTCCGTGAAGCACGCCAAGGGCAATCAATTCCGAACCGAGAATCGGTCGAATTCACGGTTCAATGCGATAAGGCAACCGCCGAATTGCTCAAACCGATGCAATCGTACTTCACGCAAATGACGCGTGCGACGATGACCGCCATTGGCCCCGACGCCACGGTGCCAAGCATTGCTGCAAGTAAACCCCTAGGTGGGTTCGGTAGCCCGATCGAAGTGCATGTCGATGTTGCTCAGTTTATCGATGTCGAAGCAGAGAAAGCTCGACTCGCCAAGGAAGAAGCGAA
>CAYGQU010000288.1:0-4562 GCA_964352045.1 uncultured Planctomycetaceae bacterium | reverse complement strand
CGGTTAAAATCGTAGTTGATCGGAAGCGTGGTTTAGTCATGCTCCCATTGTCGCCGACAAATCTTATCGTGCCAGGGGGGCGATTGCTTCGATTTGAAGGTTGTTTTGGCCTAGTTTATTGAGCGAGGGTAGTTCAGCGAGGTCGATACAGCGATGTCGGTTTGCAAAGCGATTTTTTACTATTAGCTGCGCGACCACACTTGAGGCAAGCGTATTGGGGCGAATCGACGAAAAGTCGGAGTTGGTCGAAGTTTTCACGTAGGTCTTTTTTTGACCATTCGCATATCGCTTTCTTTGAAAGATCGGTTTTCGACACAGTTTGCAAATCTTTGTTCTAGGTGGGGGCTTTCGGTGTAGCGGACCTCGAGTCGTGAGATGTTGGAAAACCCTCTAGCTTCTAGCCACATCTTAATACGCCTGAAGCAAAGAGTGGACTGCCCAAGGGGAAGAAATCGGTTTATTCTTATACCACAACGGAGTTCGCAACAAAAACGTTTCAGGCGATCGTAAGCATGTTTGATGATTCACTCAACCGTAGCCCCGAATTGATGTCGCGCAACGAGACGGCCCTACTTGTGGTTGATTTGCAAACCCGTTTGATGGCGGTTCAATCTCGGGCAGATGAGATAATCTTCAACACCAGACGGCTTCTCGACGGAGCGGCAGCCCTTGAAGTTTATGCCTCGGCTACCGAACAAGTTCCTGACAAGCTTGGCCCCACCGTGGACCAGCTGGCCGAAAGACTCACGGGCCATTTTGAATCAAAGACCGCTTTCAGTTCTGCGCAAAGTAGCAAGTTGATCAACGCTTATCAGCAACGGGGAATTCGTCACATCTTAATTGCCGGTATCGAAACGCATGTCTGTGTTCAGCAAACAGCGCTCGACTTAGTCGCCCTGGGTTATCAGCCAAAGATAGTGGTCGATGCGGTAGGATCCCGTTTCGCGATTGACCATCAAACAGCGTTACGCAGATTAGAAGCTGCGGGTGTGGTGTTAACGACTACCGAGGCTGCTCTTTTTGAGTGGTGCGAAACTTCGCAAGACGACGCTTTCCGAGAAATCAGTGCCCTAGCAAAAGAGAAATTGCCTGTCAGTTAAGGCCGAATGCAGATTTGAAGACGTTTCTAATCGTTCTAAAGAAGATGGCTTCGCAGCATAGCATAACGCGAATGAGCTGTTTTTTTTGATTGCGTCGATCCTTTCGATCCGCGTTCTTCTCTTTCTATGCGATTAGTTTCATCACCTGTAAAGTCTATTTATTTAATGGTTGCAGATTCGTCATTCAGGGGGGCTTGGGCGGTCTTCGTCGTTGGACTTCCTTCGGGCACCTTTGCGGTTCGGGTTTTTTCCGTCGGGGATTTTTTCTTTTTTACTAACCGAGGGATCACCTTAATCTCTGATCGGATATCAATCCGGGCGGGGCTATTTTGCACCGAATTGAGTGGCCCATTCTGTGCTATGTACGATTGCAATCGGGCTAGCTTTGCCTCGAAAGGAGATTCGCTTGCGGGGGCAATGCTCGGAGCCGCTCCCCAATAAATCGTCGTTCCCCCATTCGAACGCAAGTCGTAAACGTAAAACCGATCATTGCCTATCACCTCGGGAGCGGTTGAGGGTGTGATATCGAGTAACGAGAGTTGATACCATATTGGACCAAGGCGATTGATGAGGTCAATCGCTCCGACAATTCGCGGATCGGTCCATTGTTCACCAGCTCGCGGAGCTTGTGTGCCTGTGGCTCGTAGTAAATTACTTACATCGATTCGAGGTAAAAAACCAAGTTGTCGGGGATCCAAGTCGCTTGCCAATAGGAGTATTCCTTCGCTGTCGATTGGGATCAGATCAGAAGCTTGCAAGGGGCCTGAAGGCAATTGCCCGGTTGAAAGGGCAGCGACAGGGGCTCGGTACTCGACTTCAACCAAGAGTCGGTTGGGAGGCGATTTGGTGATTTTGCCGACTGATCGAATCCAAGGATGGAATTCGAGCATCATGGCAACTCGTTCTTCCAATTGGTCAGGATCATCAAGTATCGACAAGCCTGCCGTAGAGACTCCCTCAGCCGTTTCGCTTAGTAGGCCAGCTCTTCCTAGAGCCTCTAGTTTGACGTCGCTGTGGAGCCACTCAGGCTGCTGAGTGATTTGAATGCTGGCTGCTGTTACCTGATAGCGGCTTTCCGAGCGAATTTGCGGTTCAACTCGTTGCCAGGCAAAATGGCTTACGACGCCAAGCAGCAAAAGGATGCCCATGCCAACGAGAATTCCTCGTCGTGCTTGCAATGATGGCACACTGGTTGTCTGGGGAGTCTGAGAATTGGTTTTTTGTGGCGTCGATTTAGCCATTTGGCTCGGCCCTCCTGGCCTCACTACAATTGGGAGTTGGAGTCGTTTCCCCTAACTACCAAATCTCGATCGCTAGCTCCAGCTCAACTCCCATTCGTTCTTTGACCCGTTCTTTGACCTTGTCGATAAGCTCAATCAGGTTTTCGCTAGTGGTGCCTTCGGTAGCGGTGAAGAAATTTGCATGTTTTTGGCTTACTTCGGCGCCTCCGACCGAGGTTCCTTTGAGGCCAGCCTGATCGATTAGCATGCCAGCACTCATGCCACGAGGGTTACGAAAAATTTGGCCAGTCCGCTGATGGGACATGGGCTGGGTTGCTTTGCTTACAATCCATTGCTTTTGCATGCGTTTGGTTAACTCGGCTGAGTCTTCTTTTTCAAGCTGAAAGACGGCTTCGAGAATTACCAATTCATCGAGGCTACTTTGTCGGTAGGCAAAAATAAGTTGATCGCGTGTGCGGGTGATGGTTTCGCCTGTTCGTGTCAGAACGGTTGCTTCGACAGCCCATTGACCAATGTCGCCACCTCGCCCACCCGCATTGTGATGCAATGCAGCCCCGACCGTGCCGGGAATACCAACCAAAGAATCAAGCCCCGCTAGACCAGCGCGAACGGTTTCATTGATGAGCATAGCGAGCGATGTGCCTCCACCAACGCGAACCTCATTGCCTTCGATCTGGATCTTTTGAAAAGCAGGCGAATTGAGCTTTAAGACCAGGCCTTTGAAACCTTCTTCGGTCACCAGAACATTCGATCCATCGCCTAACAGACGGACAGGCACGCTTTCTTCGCGGCACCGTTTTACGATGCCTACTAGTTCCTCTATGGAAGTTGGAAATGCCATCCAATCCGCTTTACCGCCGACACCAAACCAAGTCTTTTCAGCCAGGGGGGCATCTGCCTTGACGAATGATTCAAAACCTTGATCAAGAGCCATTTTTGCTACGCATCCTTCTAATGCCTTGTCCCCAACCTAATTGGTAGGAACTGTTATATCCACTTTGACCAACCGCTAAATCACGATTTGGTTGGTCTTGTTTGATCTATTCAAAACGAATCAGGCCTGGAACGGAAGACCAGGCTATCGACATAGGTACACAGTAAAGGGCCACAGGGCCTGTCATATCGTTAAAAAAGGACTAATTCCTAACACGAAATTGCCGCATTGCTTCGTAACTAACCACGGCAACGCTATTGGATAAGTTAAGGCATCGGGCCTCGGCTCGGGTTTCAATCCGTAGTCGATGCCCGTCGGCAGGCTGAATCAGCGAATCAGGTAGCCCTGTCGATTCGCGGCCAAAAACGAGGACGTCGCCCGCTGAGAATTGGGCATCGAGGTAATCCGTATCGCCTCGTTTGGTCATAAACCAAAGTTTGCTGCTGGGCAGCTTTTCGAGAAGTTCTTCCCAGTTGTCAACAGCTTCCCAATCGAGATATTGCCAATAGTCCATCCCCGAGCGTTTGACATGATGGTCATCAATACGAAATCCAAGGGGCCGTACGAGCCACAACTTTGCCCCAATCGCTACGCAAGTTCTGCCGACGCTTCCTGTGTTGTAAGGAATCTCGGGTTGGTAGAGCACGATGTGCAACGGGTGTTTTGTATCGGATGCAGCCAAGTAAGTCGTTAAAAAGGCAGAAGGAAGTTAAGTCAGTCTAAATTTAATATAGCAAAGTTTGAATGCGCAGTAAAAACGGCGGGCCAAATGGCCCACCGTTCTTTTGTCGCTAGAAAGCTAGAAAACAGTAGTCGCTAGAGAACCTACCTTGATGCCAATGACTCTTGCTGAGTCAACGCGTAAAGGTAGCTCGTCTCAAACAACCATGTCCTTAAGCTTCTTGAGGGGACGAATCTTCACCACGTTCTTAGCAGGCTTTGCCTTGAAGATGGTGGGTTCGCCGGTGAAAGGATTGATTCCTTCACGCTCTTTGGTAGCTGGCTTGTTTTGGATTGTGATCTTGCACAAACCTGGTAGTGCGAACATTTTTGGAGCACCACGGCCCGTAAGCGACTTGGCGATTTGGTCGTCGAGTGCATCAAAGACTTCACCAACTTGCTTTTTGGTTAGGCCCGTAGCGTCGGCAATGTTCGAGTAAATTTCTGTTTTCGTAGGTGGTTTGGGGGCGGCTTTCGCCATAAGTTTTGCTCCTCCGGTCGTAACGATCAGTAAGCCAGGCAACCCTGGCGAAAAGGTAAGGGTGATAGCTAGTTCGTCAAGTAAAC
>CAYGQU010000287.1:607-4587 GCA_964352045.1 uncultured Planctomycetaceae bacterium | reverse complement strand
CAGTAAGAGCTGCTACTAACTATTTTTTTGAAACGCTAAAGTTTGCGACGATTCTCGGGGTAGTAAGCTCAGCGCCTAATAACTCGATTGAACCGATTAATTGATACAATTGAACGTTATGCAAAGAGTCGAAAGCAAAGCAAAAGTTGCTACGAAATACAACAATTTATGAGAAATTACCGCTAGAAATAGAAAAATAGCGATGGAAGAAAAATCAAAAAGATAGCCGATTAGAAAATCAACCAACGGCAAATTTCGATAAGAGAATGACCGAGAAATAACCATTACGGGTTTCCTCTACGGAAAGCCGATCATTCCTCTTCGAGCAGATCTTCGCCATATCCGGAAGGAAAAGGATCGAGAATTCCTTTCCCGAACTCATCCTTGGGTGGTTGTTGCATGGATTTATGTGCTGGCGTTTTAGGCTTAGCGGGTTGTTTACTTGTATTTAATTGAGAAGGCTTTTCTTGCTGCGCAGCTTGTTGGTTGGCGATTTCATCTAAGAGGGCGGGATCGCTAAATTCGTTAACCCAATGTTGATTTCCTTCGACCGATTGGGCTGGTTTATCAAGGGTCGTCGTTTGATTTGCTTTTCGATGCCGAAGTTCAATGAACCAAGCCGAACTATCGACTGGCTTAGCTCCACGCGATCGAGCGGCACGCTGCACGCGACGATCTCCTGAAATCACCGTCAATTGCTTTGTGGCTTTAGCATTCTCTAAAATTTCTTCGATTAAGCTGTCAGCATCAGGGTAGCCGCGTGAAAAACGGACATGCATTCCTTCGTAACGATAAGCATCAGGCAAACCGGGAATGGCTTGTGCAGCATCAAATACGATGAGGGCTGTTTTGCGCTCTCGTTCCTTTAGTCGTGCAGCAAGAAAGTCCAACAGCGCTTCACGCGATCCCCTTAAAGTGCCCTCTAATTCACCCGCACCAAACAGGTCGGTAACATGCATCAGATTGTAGCCATCAATAAGGAGTCGCATAGTAAGATTTGGCTTCAATGACAATTAGCTGGTAAGTATTCTACCCTAGCTACTATACTCATGGTGCTCGCGAAATTCTTGGTGATAATACCTTTCAATTTGACTATCGGCATCAAGCAAATGCGCTAGCAAAGCGGCACGAGCCCACATGCCATTTCTTGCTTGGCGGAAGTACATTGCTCTTGGATCGGCATCAATCGCCTGAGGAATTTCGCCGAAGTGCTGATCTCTTGGAAAGGGATGCAAGATGGGGGCATACGATCGCATGCGTGCCACGAGTTCGGGGGTCAGTCGATAACGACTAAAATCAATATGTGAGAAAGCTTCAGAATCTTCGGGGTTGTTATGCTCTTTCTGAACCCGAGTCATGTATAGCGCGTCGAGCTGTTCAATAACTGGTTTGCCATCAAGCATCGATTCAAACGAATCAATTTCGATAAGCTTGGTGCCTCGAGCTTGAAGTCGTTGACGTAAATCATCTCGCATTTGCAATGTTTTATGATCGGGCGTGATGAAGACGAGACGCACATCATCGTACTCAGCTAGTAGCATTGCAAGTGACCGAACGGTTCGGCCTCTCCCGATGTCACCGCAGAAGCCGTAGGTTTTTCCACCAAGGCCTGTCGTTAGATTGGTATAGCCTTGTTGGGTGCGTAATTCTTCGAGCCGACCGGCTCCCCAATGCATGGCAGGAGAATCATTGGGATTTTCAAACTTGAATGTACGCATCAACGTATAGATGTCGAGTAATGCCTGCGTCGGGTGTTCGTCAGCTCCCGAACCAGCGTTGACGATCGGCACGCTCCGTTGCCCCGTCCGTTCAAGGTCATTCATCAAGTAGGCACACGATTCCGAAAGCCGACCGATGGGCGACCGCATGATGATTAGGTCAAAATAGCTTGAAAACATCCGAAGCGAGTCGAACCGGGTTTCTCCTTTGGTCTCGGAGGAGGTGCTTGGATCGCGGACTTCGTTGCAGGTGATGCCTAGTACTTGGCAGGCGGCCATGAACGAAAGAAAGGTTCGGGTCGAAGGCTGTGTAAAGTAAAGCATCGCCCGCTTGTGACATAGCAGACTGCGTAAGAAATCTTGGCCAGTACGCTCTTTTGACAGGACACGAATCGTGTCGGCTGTTTCGGCGAGATCCTTTAGGAGAGATGGCGAAAACTGGCCTGAAAAGATTACATGCCGAAGCCGCTCGCCACGCAATAAATCGGCAGTCTTCTGACGGACGGGCCTCGATAGCCGTCCCTCGTACTGCTGCAGGTCAAGTTCATCCTGCGAAGGGGACTCCTCCATTGGGGAGACTCCATGGGTAAGAACCTAGCGTTTATTTACTACGCTAACCTTTATGCCATACGCCGGGGGCTAGGGTCAAGCCACCAATGTTTTTTCTACCAATTCGCTAACTCTGCCAATCTATTTAGACTGCTAATCTACTAGGCTTAATAATCTGTCGATGGAGTAATCCATTATCGAATGCTGTTTCGACAAGTCAGAAAAGTACAACTGAAAAGTGAAAGCATCACCAGAGCGGTTGGTTCTGGTACAGCAACAGCCGTCAACGCGACATCTAGTTGATAGAGTTGTACGTTATCGACCGAGCCCTCGACATGCAAGTAATAGTCGGTTCCAGGGCTGAGAGTAAATGCCGAAATTGACTCACCATTGCCTAAGGGGAGGGGAGTGCCTGACGACAGGGTGACCGATGAATCGAGTAGCGATAGTGACAGTGGATTCAAACTCGACGTATCAAATGGTGACTGGGCTCCGTTGCCATCGTTCGGATTATCAGGGTCGTCTTGTTGCCCTTCGTTGTAGGTGATTCCCACTTGGGTGAGGGTGATGTCGATAAGAGCGGACTGACTAACATTGAGCACAAAGTAGTCGTCGTCCGAGTTGCCATCGATGCTGATAAAATCGACTTGTGAAAAATTGACCGAATTCGAGCTGCCGTCGGTTCCGATTGACCAACTATCACCACCACTTAGGGTTCCTAGCGACATGGCAGTAGCCGGAGTATCGTTACCTCCGTTTTTCTCATGCACATCACCATAATTACGGTGGACAGCCAAAATATCGTCAATCTGAGGGCCACGGAAACTAGTGTTGATGAACGGTTCCATCAATTGATTTGAATCGTTTGAGATAACATGTCTGATTCCTATGCCATGGCCAATCTCATGCATCAGCACATTTTCTAGACGAATCGAACCCAGATTGGTATTCGTATAGAAACTATCATTCGTGTCGATCACCATGTCTGCATGATCGGGAAAATAGTTGTAGGCAAGCGTACCACTGTTGCCATCGATCGGGTGCCCGCCGATTCGGTGATCGGCATACGAACCAAGCACACCTTTTTGGCTATTCGAGAAATTCGTAATGGCTGCGCCACCATCGTTTGGTTCGTAATTGAAAGTCAGGCCCGAGAGGTCTTCCCATCTTTCAAAGGCGTCTTCAAAGTGAGTGTACCAAGAACGTGTGGTCAGATCGGCACCGCCTGAGGTGCCGTAAATCGTATCAAGACGAGCAATTAAATTGCTCGGAGCGGTTGGCTCTTCAGCACCGCCGGTGATCGAGGTGCCATCAGGAACAATGCCCCAAGTGAGAGTACGCGGTGTTCCTCGTGAGTTTCCTGAGAAGCCATCGGTGGCGGTATTCTGCCAACGATCTCCTATTCGGAATTCACCGATTGGCACTACCTCTTCTCCTGATGCAGAAGTCGAAACCAAGCCGGTTAGGCTAGAAGTACACGACTCCCCTGAGAGACAGCTGAAGCAACTGCATGCCGCTTGGACCAAAGCGCAATACACCAAGCAAGCGATAAAGAAAAGCGAAGCCATTGCCCGTGGGGGGACAACAGCGATGTGGGTAGACATGGAGTTCTACTCGGCGGTTAAGTCAAGGTTGCCTATCGGATGAGTTTCCATATTAGTCAATGCGTGGGGTAATCGTCAAGAATCGGGCGATCAGACTCGGTTTGTTTTG